>NZ_JARVCN010000102.1:0-10438 GCF_038442745.1 Crocosphaera sp. Alani8 | reverse complement strand
TTTGGCCTAAGTTTTCGCAGCGAGTGACCCCTGGCTTTTTGAGAAGATACAAAATAAGGCTATTTGTTTTAATATTCAATATTTTGATTGTTGACTTATAAGCCTCTCTATCTGAACTTTCCTCAAACTCAGATCAACAGGCTTTTAATAATCTGAAAATCTCGCTAAGTTATATTATGAGTAGTTAAATTGATAATAATCGTGCGAGACTTTCAATCCATTCAACAAACAACCTACGACCTAATCGTTATCGGTGGCGGAGTCAATGGGGCAGGAGTTGCACGGGATGCGGCTTTGCGTGGCTTAAAAACCATCCTTATCGAAAAGGGAGACTTTGCCGGTGGTACTTCGAGTTGGTCAACTCGTCTAATACACGGTGGTTTACGGTATTTGGAGTATTTTGAGGTTCCCTTAGTACGAGAATCTCTGCGAGAACGGGAAATTCTTTTACACACGGCACCCCATCTAGTCAGGCCTCTATTATTAACCATTCCTATCTATAAAGATCGATCTCGTCCCTACTGGAAAATTTGGGCCGGAATGTGTCTCTATGATGTCCTTAGCGCAGATAAAACTGTTCCTTCCCATCGAATGCTCTCAGAGGCAAAATTTAAACAACTTTTCCCTTCTATGGACCCCAATGGTTTAGTAGGTGGGGCGCAATATTATGATGGTCAAGTTACCTATGCAGAAAGACTCTGCCTAGAAAATATTATGGCTGCCGACCAAGCAGGGGCAACGGTGCTAAACTACGTCAAGGCTACAGAATTACACCGCGAAGGTAACAAAATAACCCATCTTACCTGTAAAGATGCCCTCACAGGGGAAGAATTTACCATCAAAGGCAAAGATAAATGTATGGTCATTAATACATCTGGCCCCTGGGTTGACTCCGTTTGTCAGTTAGGGACTAAAGATGGTGATAATGCACCCATAGGCAAAACTCAAAAAATTGGCGGTACCAAGGGGAGTCATATCGTGGTGGAACCTTTTGCCGGTGCGCCTGATACCAGTTTATATGTGGAAGCAAAATCCGATGGTCGTCCTTTCTTTATTGTGCCTTGGTTGGGAATGTATTTGATCGGTACCACAGATTATATTTTTGACGGGACTCCTGATCAACTCAAAGCGGATAACGACGAAATCGATTATTTACTCCAAGAAACTAACAACATTATCCCCAACGCCGGTTTATCCCGCCAAAACGTAAAATTTACCTATTCTGGAGTACGTCCTTTACCCAACGCAGAAGGTAAAAAAGCAGGAAGTATTACTCGCAGTCATATTCTTTTTGACCACAGCAAAGAAGGAGTTAATAATCTTATTTCCCTCATCGGTGGTAAGCTAACTACCTATCGTCAAGTGGGAGAAGAAATTGTTAATAAAGTTTATAAAAAATTAGGAAAGTCTGCCCCTCCTTGTCCCACACAAAACCAACCCTTACCCGGCGCTATTTTGCCCAATGACCCCCGTATTCAACAAACTACCTCAGACTATGATGGTAAAGTGCCTCCTAAGTCCATTGATCATCTCTTCAAGGTGTACGGTGCAAAAGCAGTGCATGTTCTCGCTTTAGTGGACTCAGAACCGAAGTTAGGGGAATTGATTACCCCCGATTTACCTGATATTAAAGCACAAGTTGTCTACGCAGTGCGTCAGGAGTATGCCCATACTTTAGTTGATATTACCCGTCGCCGTACTGCGATCGCTATGGAAAATCACTATGGGTTAAAAGTAATCCCCAATCTCATTGATATCCTAAAGACCTATTGTAGTTGGGATGATTATAAGTGTGCGACAGCTAAAGAAAACTATCTCAGTTACATGAAAAATAACTGTATTCCCGACTTTGATGAAGTTAATAGGGAAGTTGAACCCAGAAACTGGGATAGAGAAGAAGTTCCTCTATTTTAGGGAGTTATTCCCCGCACTGTTGAGGCGGGGATTTTTTTATCCAACTCAAATTGTTATCAGAATTCGGGTAAACTTTATACTTATTTAATAATTGCATCAAGGAAAATGTGTTACCTTATGAATCATATTGTTTGTACGTTTTCCCGAAAAAACGAAAATATTCCTAAGTTTCTTTGAGTTCTGTGGTTTTAAGGAGGTAGCAATGAAAATGGTAAGTTATGGCTAGTCCTTAGCGGTTTAGATTAGCTTAAATCCAGTTGTTTCCCGAAAAACCATAGGCTAACTACTTTTATTTGTGACTTCTAGCCCAACTTACATAGCCCCTCGAATTGTAAATTGAAAATGTTACTTATAATACCTAATTTCTTGTGTGATTCAGATATACTAAAAAAATATATTAATAACATCTTTTTTAAATCATCGACCAACATACAAGAATAAACTAATAGATTGGTAACTCCAACCGATGCTATTAGCAGTTTTTATACTTTTATTATGAAAACAAAATCAATGAATCGTATCCCTAGATTTGATTGGTCTGCTGACCAGAATCTTCAATCAGAGGTTGTTGTTAAAACAATCAATGCAGTAGAAGAAACAGAAGAAGCTTTACAACTTCTACAAGCTCGCAAAGTAGTTATTCTAGTCTTAGATAAATTAACCGTCGAAAAAGCGCAAAGGGTGGTAGATTGGATGGCGGGAGGAGCCTGTGCAATAGATGGGCAAACTTTTTGGATTAGCGAAAAAACATTTATGTTTGTGCCGAACCAAGTAGAGATAAAGTCTCAGCGATCAACTCCCATATCCCCTTCTCCATACTTGAAAGAACCATCGAAAGAGCTACCTAATTAGTCATATATTTTAACAGTAAAGTTCATCAAATAAGACAAAAGATTTGTGTTGTGAATAAACTATTAATCTTTTGCATCACTAATTTTCACAGCCTTAATACCAGCGTTGCTTAGGTTTTCCAACTTACTTATCAAAGCTTGTTTCTCCCCATTACTCTGAGTCAGAAGGGTGTTAACCTCCTTGAAACCTGGATTCATAATTTCGTATAAATCAGGCGCAATTCGTTTTATAGTACCCCCAAAAGTAAACCATGTTTTCCTAGCCGCAGAAAAAGGAACTTTTGCCTGGTAGTAATTATCGGATTCAACAAAAAATTAAGAGAATAAATTGTAGATCGAACTTGAAAAGGAGTAAGCAGTGCATTCCTCACTCTTTACCCCTTGTTCAGAAAAGGGGATAAAATTTTTTTTTGATCACAAATTGCCTATAATTGTAGCAACTCTTTAGGACCATGCGTTTAAATTTTTTAGTTTTGTTATGAATACTGGGTTACCCCATAAGACGACGATAAACAATCGCTTTGTAATTATTTGTCAACTTCGCCAAGGAAAGTTGGGAAGAACATATTTAGCCGAAGATCGTCATCATTTCAACAAGCGTTATATTCTCCAGGAATTTGCTTCTGATGTTCGTGACTTTTTGGCCCTAAAAAAAACAGAAGAGTTATTTCAGCGTAAAGCACAAATTCTTTATACTTTAGAAGATCCTCAAATTCCTCGTTTTTGGGAACTATTTTCTTGCCAACAAGAAGAAAAAACAACGCTTTTTTTAGTACAAGACTATGTGGAAGGATTAACATATCGTCAAAAATTACAACAACGATTAGAAACAGGAAATACCTTTACAGAAACAGAAATTAAACAATTTTTATTAGATATTTTACCCGTTCTTGATTACCTCCACGATAAAGGAATAATTCATCGGGATATTACCCCTGACAATATCTTATGTCGTCAAACAGATAACTTACCGGTCCTAATTGATTTTGGCAGTGTTAAACAATTGTCCATCATCGCTAATACCTATTGTAAACATCCCGAATTATTAACAACTAAAATTACACAAGTAGGTAAATCTGGATACGCACCTCAGGAACAGATTGAACAAGGAATCGTCACAGCCAATAGTGATTTATATGGATTAGCCGCTACTGCTTGCGTTTTATTAACGGGTAGAGAAAGACTACTGTTAGAAGACAGGGATAGCCTAAAGCAGATTTTTTCCTTAGAATTCTCCGTTAGTTCCCATCTAAGCCAAATTTTAACAAAAATGTTGGCTAGTAATCCTAGCGATCGCTATTCTTCAGCCCAAGAAGTCATCCAACTCCTCACTCAATCTCCCCTTTTATCCGTTACCCCTCCCACTGTCGCAGTGAAGTCTGCTATAATGCCTCAGACTTTTTCATCAAAAGTGACTATTTCCTCCAGGCAAAAAATAGAAGAGAATATGACAGCAAATAACAGCAAAGATAGTCCTATTACTGGCTGTTTAGGTAAGTTATTTTTACTTTTAATACTCATCTTAGGTTCAGGAACAATGGGCTGGTGGGCGGGAAAATTGTGGATGGCTCAGATACTTAATGCTCAAGAAAGCACCGAACCTAAACCTGTTTTCTTAGATGAATCATCAACAGCTAAAATTACTGATGAAGAATTACAACGTAAAACAGAAATAAGAAGTCGTCGCCGTCAACTAGGATTAGATCATAGCTGGTTTGTTGAGGTAGTTGATGAACTGTTCTGGGAGAAGTACCCTAATCAAAAAAACAAAATTCTGAGCAACGAAAAAGAGGACAAATCCTGGCGAAATAAATGGGATGAAACCGCAATTGAGATATTAGACAGCTTAGAGTCTTTAGGCTCACAGCCCCTAGAAGAAATTGGCAGTTATACGCAGAGTCAAAGGACTATTTGGAAGCAGCAAGCTAATAGCTTATATTTAAGCAGTCGTGCTTTATATGACTTAGCAGATGCACGTTTTCTGGCGACTTTTCCTGAGCAAAAAAATGACAGTTTCATCGATAAGCCTATTGGTCAAATCTGGAATGCGATGATTGCAGATACTATAGCGAAATTACGAGCAGGTGATAATTACGAAAAACTAGGAATTGAACTCAAGAGAAATGGCACAATTAAACGGCGTAAACAATTGGATTCAGGAGAAGGAGATGCTTATGTTGCTAACTTAAATGCCAATGAAAAAATAGCATTAGAATTGAAAGGTGATCGCCTTTTACGCTTATCAATTTATTCACCTACAGGGCAAAATAATATTTTAGAAGATTCTTCAACCCGTCGCTGGTCAGGAGAACTTATTGAAAGTGGTTATTATGAAGTCACTGTAGTTTCAAAAAGCAAGAAACCTGTCAATTATGAACTCAAAATTACTCTTATAGATTAAGGAATTAATTATATGGATAATGACCAAGATTTAGAAAAATTTAAAATAGGCATCTATCAGAATAAATATGAAAGTTCTGAACTAATAGAATTGGGACTATCCCTTTTAGAAAGCGGATATTTTCAGCAACGTTGGGATGTAGCTAAACTATTTCCCAAGTTAGGTGAAGAAATAATCGACCCTTTGTTAATAATTTTGGAAAATGAGACTTTTGAAATTGAATATCGTTGGTTTATTGCTCGTATTTTATCTAATTTTAACGATACAAGAATAATTATTACCTTCACGCAACTTTTACAAACTTCACAAGAAGAGGAAATACTAGATGTAGTAGCAGAAGGGTTGGGAAAAATGGGAATCTCTGCCATAAAAAGTTTAGAAACTTTACTACAACAAGACGACTATTCTAGATTATTAGCTGTTAAAGCATTAGCACAAATTCGTCATTCAGAAACTATCAAACCTTTACTAAAGGTTATCGACGATCCTAACCCAGAAATTCGTGCGATCACTTTAGAATGTTTGGGAAGTTTTCATCATCAACAACTTATTTTTATTTTAATCAATGCTTTAGATGATCCTGCGTCTTCTGTTCGTAAAGAAGCTGTTATTGCTTTAGGAATAAGGACAAAATTAGCCACAGAATATAATTTAGTTGACCATTTAAAACCCTTACTTTATGATCTAAACCTAGAAATATGTAAGCAAACTGTTCTAACTTTAGGTCGTATTAAAACGAATGAAGCTATAGAAGAATTATCTATAGTTTTGGAGAAACAAAACACTCCAATAGAACTTAAAAAAGAGATAATTAAAGCTTTAAGTTGGACAGAGTCACCTCAAGCACTAACCTACTTAAAGCAAGCACTATTTAGTGAAAATTTAGAAATTTGTGGAGTAATAATTGATGTATTAGGAATCCAAAAGAATGAAGCAGTTAGATATCAAGCTAGTCAAATATTGCGAGATTTCTTATTACATAATCATCCTATGAGCCAAGAAACAAAAATAAAGCAAAAAATGGCTACTGCATTGGGAGACTTAGGAGATGAAATAGCTATTAAATGCCTTAAAAAACTATCCACTGATTCTAATAAGTCAGTTCAGTTGCACGCAATTTCAGGCTTAAAAAAGAATGAATAATGATATTATTAATTAATAAAAGCAACAGGATAATAAATCCATTGTTTATCTTCTGAATTTAGTTTTCCTTGGATAATTTTTTTTTCCTTCAGGTCTTTCAAACAGTAATTAATCATGGAAATTGGGCGATTTAAACGATCGCTCAATTTTTTAGCCGTTATTCCTTCAGGATGAGTCAATATTAGTTCTAGAATTCTCTCTTTTGTAGTCAGTCCAGGGGTTGGAGAAATAATAGTAAATGACAAAATTTTATTTATCCATCTGTTCAAATAGGATACACTCTAAGACCTGTTAAAATCTAAGAATGTTCCGACGATTAACCTAATTGAGTTTGCTGGACTTTTTAATCCCGATAGGATCATTTTCCCACCAAGAATTAAGAGGGTAGTGAAGAACAGGGGCCCATAAACTGCTGAGGATAGCTGAGGACAAAACTAACTGTTGATACTCTTGCCATATATCTTGAAAAGACCTTATTCCTAGTAATATATACTGAGCAGAAGTGATGGTTTGGGCAATAATCGTCATCAAGAAAACCAGCAAAGCAACAGAAATAAAATCTTCGTGAATATATTTATGTTTTTGGAAACGTGCTGTTAAGACTCCCACCACTACTAAACCGAAAATATGAGAGGGATACGCCCCCGTCAACCCATCTTGAATCAAACCCATAACCAACCCTGCCATCGCTCCTTGAAAAACCGTTCTTTTGCTACTCCAAACCACTACCCAGATCAAAATCCAATTAGTACCAATACCTAATAATTCCATCCCTGGAAGACGAGTCAAAGATAATAATAAACATAAAGTAGCAGAACCACAGATAATGACTTTATTGCGAAATGAATATCGTCTCCAAAATCCCATAATACTTATAATTAATTATTTACTTTCATAAGGATGAATAACCGCCCATTCTAAATCATTAATAGGAACCGTCAATAATACCTTTGCTTCTGGGGCGGGGCCTTTTTGCAAATCCACAGATTGAATGCGTCCAATGGGTAAAGCATCAGGGAACAAACGACTTACAGGAGAAGTGCTAATGGTATCCCCTGGTTTAACATTAGGGACTTTCTCAAAAAAGCGCATCACAGCGATACGAGAACTACCCCCAATAATCACTCCCATTGTTCCTGTACGACTCACCCTAGCTCCAACACGACTAGTGGGATCACTAACCAATAAAACGCGACTGGTGTTGGGTGTAACATCCACTACACGACCGATTAAACCACCAATTCCTGTGACAACAAACCCTTCTCTAACCCCATCTTGACTACCTCGTCCCAGAACAATCTGTTTCCACCAATCATCAGCACTACGGGCAATAATAGGAGCTGCGATGGCCTCTTGTTCTTGGCCTTCAAAATAGCCTAATAATTTCTGTAATTGTGCATTTTTTCGTTCTAATTCGACAACACGCTGTTGCAGTTCCATAATACGCCCGTTGGTTAGTCGTTGTTCCAGAAGTTCAGGGGACTCTGATTGTAAGGGACGAGTCACCCAGTAATATAGTTCTAGAACGGGGGCCCCTTGGGTTTGACGCAAAAACCAGCCAATACCTAAAGCTACTGCTGCCCACACCAGTTTTGAGCCATATCGATCGTACCAACGACGTATTATCACCATGATCTGTTGATTGTTATTTTTTTATCCCATTCGAGAGCTTTGACTCATCACCCGATCTAAAACAGTGGGATTTTTCAGCACTTCACCGGTGCCTTTAACCACGCAGCGTAGGGGATCTTCGGCTATATGGGTGACAATTCCAGTTTCGTGGGAAAGTAAGGTGTCGATACCCCGTAGTAAGGCTCCACCACCAGCTAACATGATGCCGCGATCGATGATATCGGCGGCTAATTCGGGGGGAGTGCGCTCTAGAGTCCGTTTAATAGCATCCACAATCACAGCTAAGGGTTCAGCCATACTTTCCCTGATTTCTTCCCCTTTAATGGTGACGGTACGAGGCAAACCTGACATTAGATGTAGACCACGTACTTCCATTGTGGGTTCTTCTTCGTGGCGTGTTGGATAAGCAGAAGCTAGACGAATTTTAATTTCTTCAGCGGTACGTTCTCCGATCACCATGTTATGAATTTTCTTCATGTACTGGATAATGGACTCGGTTAACTCGTCTCCAGCAACCCTTACGGACTCGCTCAGAACCCTTCCCTGTAAACTGAGGACGGCAACTTCCGTGGTTCCTCCACCAATATCCACAATCATGTTTCCGGTAGCTTCTGTAACTGGTAAACCTGCCCCTAAAGCAGCCGCTACAGGTTCTTCGATTAATCCCACATCCCTTGCTCCGGCTTCTCTGGCTGCGTCGATAACCGCTCTTCTCTCTACTTCTGTGATACCGCTAGGAATGCCGATAACCATCCTTGGATTCCCCAGAGGACTACCTTCGTGGGCCCTTTGGATAAACTCTTTGAGCATAATCATGGCACTCAAAAAGTCTGCAATTACCCCATCTCGTAAGGGGCGCAACGCTACCACATTACCAGGAGTACGTCCAAGCATTTTCTTGGCTTCCTCTCCAACTGCTAGAGGAATTTTGCGATCTTGGTCGATGGCCACAACCGATGGCTCTTCGAGTACAATACCTTTACCTGATACATAGACTAGGGTGTTAGCAGTTCCTAAATCTATGCCCATATCCCGTGAGAGGGAGAAACGACTGAGAATACCCACTTTTTTTTATGCCCCTTGTTTATATAAAGACTATTATGATTTGATGATCCAGTGCGGATCGAACGAATTTTATTACGTTTCTTTGAGTAAGTCTAGCAATGTTGACTAATTTATACTAGAAAACCGCAGACAGATAATAGTATGTTATCGGTAATGTTAGGCTAGACTAAAGCAGGGTTTTCTTTGTTCCTACTATTTACACCGAAATTAATAGTGTTGACCGATAGCTCTAATGCTTAGCTGATGGTCGCTGTTTATTTGTTTCAGAATCCACTTCACATAGGTATTACTATTGGGACCTGGAAAATATCGATAACAATCATTGTAAGGATAAGTGCTTGGACTGTTCTCTATGATTTGAGCAAGTCGGTTTCCTAGGGTATCTGTCCAGTAAGTCTCGCACCAACTTGTGCCATTTCCTACCCCACTTTCGGCATTCATTAAATTCTTATGTAAGTGACCCCAACTATTTTGAGACATAGAAGGAGTTTGCCAGATTTCCCAGCGATCTTTTTTATTTTCCCTGATAACAACATACCAGTAGTGAACGGCGATAAAACCAATAATAGGTATTTTAGCGGCTCTTAATTCAACGACTGTTTCCATACTTTTTTTTGATTGAAAAATTACTGGAATCTTATTAATGTTATAATATTTGTGCCGATAAACAATAAATCTGAGCGTGAATTTATGAGCTTAAATGTTGTTAATTTAGTTGGTCGTGCTGGAAGAGATCCAGAGGTTAGATATTTTGAATCAGGAAGCGTCTTATGCACCCTGACATTAGCAGTTAATCGTCGTTCTCGTAATAGCGATGAACCCGATTGGTTCAACCTAAAATTTTGGGGAAAGACAGCAGAAATTGCCGCTAATTATGTCAAAAAAGGTAGTTTAATTGGTATTCAAGGTTCCTTGGAAATCGAAACTTGGACAGATCGCAACACTGGTACTAATCGTTCTAGTCCTGTTGTTCGAGTTGACAGACTAGATTTATTAGGTTCTAGACGAGATAATGATCCGGGTTTAGTTAGTGGTTACTCTGGAGGAAACGACGAGTTTTAAGGAATAATAGCTACTGCAAAGAATTTGATTATTTGCTAACAGGACAATTAGTATAAATATGAGCCTAGTTTAGATGCTTAATTTATACTATTTTTTGTATACGTTTACATTTGCATTTGAGCAGTTAATGAAGTAGGACAGTTGCTCAAATAATCTAACCATTTTACGGGACTGACGGGATTCGAACCCGCAACTTCCGCCGTGACAGGGCGGTGCTCTAACCAGTTGAACTACAGTCCCCTGTTTTTTGCGACAATTACTATTGTAACAAGTTAAAGTAAAATTTGTCAACTATCGCTCCAAAAAAATATTCTGGGAGGTTTTTCTAGAAGACAAAAACCTGTACAATACTAGACATACCTGTACATAA
>NZ_JARVCN010000101.1:0-10462 GCF_038442745.1 Crocosphaera sp. Alani8 | reverse complement strand
CCTGACTCCTAAAACTAGAAAAATTTGTACCTCACAAGTATGGGAACTGCTATATCATTTCCTAAAAATAACAAAAATTGAACAAACAACTTTATATTTAAGCTTTAACAAAAAAATTTTATAGAGACATGGTAACTTCGATCACTGCTTTGGGAACAATAAAGGAGTAAGCAGACTACGACTACTGCCTTATGTCCTCTTTGTCTTCCGCCAACTTAACCTCTTCCAAACGCAATCGGGCAGTTGCCCTACGCAATTACTTTTCACCCTTCGGGAATAAACTGATCGAATCTGGATACGTCGGCCCAGATCAGATGAAACAGGCCCTCGTAGAAACCCGTAAAACAGGTCGTCCCCTAACCGATGTGTTACAGGTGATGACCGGCGAACCCTTATCCCCGGATTTATTACGACAGTACAAAAAACACCATCTATTTGAACTAAAAATCCTCTACGGTGTGGACTCTATCGATCCCGAAGTCTCCCCCGTGGCCGACAAGCAGATGGGCGAACTGATCAATTCTTTGATCCCTTTCGATATTTGTCGTCGCCATAAAATTTTGCCCCTATCTCGACACGAAGGGGAACCTCCTTCTGTGTTGGTTGCCATGGTTGACCCGGATAACCTAGCAGCCCAGGATGACTTAAACCGTATCTTCAGGGCAAGAAACCTGCATTTGCGGCGAATGGTCATTACCCAAGAAGATTACGACCGTTTATTAGAACAGTATCATGAATTTAAAGGGGAGATTGACGCAGAAAACGAACGTCTTTCTAAAGAACAAGCCCTTAAAAAAATGGCCGATCTCTCGGATATTGTGGGCAACCTCGACGCAACTATGTCCGAAGAAAGCGACGACAGTCACGATGCCTTAGACTGCAACGATGCTGATCAAGCCCCTGTTATTAATCTAGTCAATAAAATACTTGCTAAAGCCTTACAAGAAGGTACTTCGGATATTCATGTTGAACCCCAAGAAGAAACCCTTGGGGTTCGTTTCCGTAAAGATGGGGTGCTACAACAGGCTTTTGACCCCCTACCGCGAAAAGTAACCCCGGCGGTGGTAGCTCGTTTTAAAATTATGGCGGATCTCGACATCGCTGAACGTCGTCTTCCTCAAGACGGTAAGATTCGACGTATTTATCAAGGTCGCAAGGTGGATTTTCGGGTCAATACCTTACCCAGTCGTTACGGGGAGAAAGTTTGTCTGCGGATCTTGGATAACTCTGCTACTCAATTGGGATTAGATAAACTAATTACCAACCAAGAAACCTTAGAAATTGTCCGCGACTTAGCCAGTCGTCCTTTTGGCTTATTTTTGGTGACTGGTCCCACTGGTTCAGGTAAATCTACCAGTCTATATTCTGTTCTAGCCGAAAGAAATAACCCCGAAGTTAATATTAGCACCGCCGAAGATCCCATCGAATATTCCTTACCAGGTATTACCCAGGTGCAGGTGATTCGAGAAAAAGGGATGAATTTTGCCTCCATTTTACGGGCATTCATGCGACAAGATCCGGATGTGATTCTGGTGGGGGAAACCAGGGACGTAGAAACTGCAAAAACCGCTATTGAAGCAGCCTTAACAGGTCACTTGGTGTTAACCACCTTACACACCAACGATGCACCCGGAGCCATCGCCCGTCTGGATGAAATGGGGATCGAACCTTTTATGATTTCTGGAGCCTTATTGGGGGTACTGGCGCAACGATTAATGCGTCGGGTATGTAGCGAATGTCGAGTCCCTTACAAACCCACTAAAGCAGAATTAGCCCGTTTTGGTTTGTCTGTCTCTAACGATGATGAAATCACTATCTACAAGGCCAATAAATTGACCTCAGACGAAATAGCCGAAGCCAAAGAAAAAGGTACTCTCTGCCCAAAATGTGGCGGTAGTGGTTACAAGGGACGGGTTGGGGTTTACGAGGTGATGCGGAATACTGAGCGAGTTCAAAGCTTAATTAACGAGGGAGCAACCACCGATCGCATCAAGGAAGCTGCCGTCGAAGAAGGGATGATCACCATTCTTGCCTATAGCTTACAACTGGTTCAAGAAGGTTACACCACTCTCGAAGAAGTGGAACGGGTAACCTTTACAGATACGGGACTCGAGGCTGAATTGAAAGCTAAGCGCAAGAGTTCTTTGGAGTGTAAAACCTGTTCTGCGGTACTGGAACCAGAATGGATGGACTGTCCTTATTGTATGACTCCCAGATTTACCTAATTACTAGTCTAATTTTATTTTAAGGAGGAAAATTTCATGGACATGATGATCGAAGACTTGATGGAACAACTGGTGGAAATGGGAGGCTCGGATATGCACATTCAAGCCGGTGCGCCCATTTATTTCCGCAGTAGTGGTAAATTAGCCCCTATTGACGACGAACCTCTTTCTCCTCAAGAAAGTCAAAAATTGATTTTCAGTATGCTCAATAATAGTCAAAGAAAAGAGTTAGAACAGAACTGGGAATTAGACTGTTCTTATGGGGTGAAGGGGTTGGCGCGGTTTCGGGTGAACGTTTACAAAGAGCGTGGGTGCTACGCTGCTTGTTTACGGGCTTTATCTTCAAAAGTTCCTAATTTTGAACAGTTAGGACTGCCCAATATTGTCCGAGAAATGGCTGAGCGTCCCAGGGGTTTGGTGTTAGTTACTGGCCAAACGGGATCGGGTAAAACCACTACTTTAGCAGCAATTTTAGACTTAATTAATCGCACTCGACAAGAACATATTTTGACGGTTGAAGACCCTATAGAATACGTTTTTCCTAATGTTAAAAGTCTCTTCCATCAAAGACAAAAGGGTGAAGATACCAAATCTTTTGCCAATGCTTTAAAAGCTTCTTTACGGGAAGATCCTGACATCATTTTGGTGGGGGAAATGCGGGACTTAGAAACCATTGGCTTAGCTATCACTGCAGCAGAAACCGGACACTTAGTTTTTGGGACGTTACACACTAATTCTGCTGCTGGTACTATTGACCGTATTGTTGACGTATTTCCTGCTAATCAACAGGCGCAAATTAGAGCGATGTTATCTAACTCTTTGATCGCTGTGTTTAGTCAATGTTTAGTTAAGAAACATAAACCCAAACCCGGTGAATTTGGTCGGGCGATGGCTCAAGAAATTATGATTGTTACTCCTGCCATCGCTAACCTCATGCGAGAGGGAAAAGCTGGTCAAATTTATTCCGCTATTCAAACAGGAATGAAACTAGGAATGCAAACAATGGAACAAGCTCTAGCTAACCTAGTTGTTAGTGGTTCTATTTCTTTTGAAGAAGCGGTGTCTAAAAGTGCTAAACCTGACGAATTACAACGGTTAATCGGTGGCGCAACTATGGGAACAAAAGCTAAATCTCGTCGTAGATAAAATTTTTTAACTGCTGTTTATCTTATATAAAATAAAATGCCTACTTATATCGCTCAAGTCAAGGACTTAAAAGGAAAAATCACTAAACAAAAAGTTGAAGCTACTTCTCCCGACCAAGCTAGAGCAATGCTTCGGCAGCAATACCCTAGCATTGGCAAGATCAAAGAAGCAGGAATGCAGATTGATTTATCAGGCCTTAGCGGAGCTTTAAATAACGTTGGTGTTAAGGATAAAGCTGTTTTTTCTCGTCAGTTCTCTGTAATGATTAATGCAGGGGTTGCTATTGTTCGTTGTTTGGGAGTTTTATCGGATCAAGCAACAAATCCTAAACTAAAAAAAGCTTTATTAGCTATTAGTGCAGAAGTGCAACAAGGGATTAGTTTATCCGAGGCTTTAGGAAAACATCCTGACTGTTTTGATCAACTGTATGTCAGTATGGTAGAAGCAGGAGAAACTGGGGGGGTTCTGGATGAAGTATTGAACCGTTTGGCAAAACTTCTCGAAGATATGGCCCGACTACAAAACCAAATTAAATCAGCTATGGCTTATCCCGTTACGGTAGGTATTTTAGCAGTGATTGTTTTCTTTGCTATGACTATCTTTTTGATTCCTGTTTTTGCAGGAATTTTCCAAGATTTAGGGGCAGAATTACCAGCATTAACCCAATTCATGCTTTTCTTAAGCGGTATTATGAGAAGCTGGAAAATTCTTATTCCTATTGTGGGTTCTATTGTCTTAGTCTTTGGTATTAGACAATACTATAAAACCCCTATCGGTCGTTTACAAATTGATAAATTTCTTCTAAAAATGCCCTTGTTTGGTGACTTAAATGAAAAGTCTGCTGTAGCACGTTTTTGTCGGGTTTTTGGAACTTTAACCCGTTCTGGAGTTCCTATTCTTACCTCTTTAGAAATTGTTTGTAATACGGTGGGAAATAAGGTTATTTCTAATGCAGTAGCAGGGGCTCAATTAGAAATTCAACAGGGTGGTATGATGAGTTTAGCTCTACAAAATGCCAATGTTTTTCCTCAGTTAGCTATTCAAATGATTTGTATTGGCGAAGAAACGGGGGAACTGGATGCCATGATGATGAAAGTAGCAGATTTTTATGAGGATGAAGTAGAACAAGCGGTTAAAGCTTTAACCAGTGTTATTGAACCTTTAATGATGGTTGGTATTGCTGGTATGGTAGGGGTTATTCTTTTATCTATGTATCTACCCATGTTCAAAATCTTTGACGAACTGGTTTAAGGAATTCACAAGTCAATATTTGCAACTTATAGAGACGTTAACAAAAACGTCTCTATAATAATTTAAGGGGTTATTTATTACTAATTTTTTATGTCTATTAAACCATCCCATTACGAACAACTTTTATGCCAATACAGCGATCGCTTGACTGCTATTTCTCTCTTAAAACAGCATCGTTTTTATCTAGAAATGCTCCCGAGTTTACGCCGTCCAGAAGAAAGTTTAATTACTATTCCTCTCCCAGTTGTTAAAGTTCGTCAACCAAAATCTTTAAGCGAAAGTCGTCTAAGTTCTCCTAATATTCAAGAGGCGGTTCAATTACCTTGCGATTTAGCTATCATGATGTGCGATCCCGAATGGAAAATTAAATTAGGGTCAGAAATTCTTATTTTTATTCATCGTCCTCACGAAGATTTTTCCCATTTATTAGGCCGTTGGCGACAAACTCAAATTCACTTAGAAAAAGATTATGAATGGTTAATGCCTATACAAGAAGCACATATGTTAAGTGAAGGAGGTGATAAATTTTATCCTTTATTTGTGGTTTTTGAACATACTTTAGAAAGAATCAAAAAGGGTTTAAAAGGGTCTTGTTTACCTTATATTATTCAACAATCTATTTCTGAAGAAAGCGAGGAAATTTTAGAATCTATTAAGGAGTGATCGCCATTTTCAACGTGAGTTCGACGATGAAAAAAATACTTCCGTTTTTACTTTTTTCTCCTTTCAAGGATAAAAACATATACTTTAATGTTGAAACAGACCAATCTCTATCTTACTCACATCTTGCATCTTGTATAAAATTGGCTAGTTTGTAGGCGTTCAGCGTTCAGCTATCAGCCATCAGTTGAAACAGATCAATCTCTATCTTATGCTGTGAGTGAGATTAAACCAATGCTTATAGCAGTTTTCATTTGCATAGATTAAAAAGTTTCTAGCTTTGAGGCAGGAGGCAGGAGGCAGAAGTTAGATTCTGAGATTCGCCACTCAATTGAAAATCGCTATAACGCTTTCAGCTAAGAGATGAAAGCCAAACGCTGTGCGATAGCGCCGGAACGGAGTGAGGAACTGCTTACTGCTGACTAATTTAAGTTTTTATATGCTGGTGCAAGATGTCAGTTGAGGATTTTATGTCAAGAAACCATCATTCTACTTCTTCAAAATCGCCCAAATTATCGTCAAATTGGGTAATAATATCCATGAGTTTGCCGACAATGCGCTCAAAAACTTTCTTGCGTTGCAACAATTTGGGCTTATGGATACAGGCACTCAGTACCGTATCTCGTAGGGGTGGTTTGCCCGTAAAATGGTAGTTTTCCATCATCTTATTGATAGCATCTTCTATAAGGTTCTCTTCTTCACAGAGCTTTTTGATGGCTTCTATACGCTCCTCATCCCAAAAATCACTAAAGACTTTGCCTAGTTTTTCATCGGGGGTAAGGTCAGGCATACGGGTTTCAATAAATTTCTCGATAAGCTCCCGTTTGCTCCGTAGTTGGGCTTCTTTGCCCATAATATTAAGGATGTCAGCTTTTTTCTGTTGATAGTCTTCTTGTTTGGCTTGGTCTTGCCTATCCCGTTGCAGTTTGGCTAATAGTCTGAGGATATAGGCGACGTTGATTTCATCCCTTTGTATCAATTCTAGTTCAAAATCGATTTCTTCAACGGGGGAGGGGTCGTCTTCTTCGGGTTTGTTTCGGGTTCTATCGTAAATATCGAGGTATTTGCTCTTATAATCTTCAAAACTCTGCTCATCGATGTCTAGGTCAGAAAAGCTGAACTCGGTAAAGGATTTGCTGACATTGAGTAAGCGCATCAGTTTACGGAAGGCTTTGACATAGTCCACTTGGTCATCTTCGCTGATTAGTTTATTGACATCATTGGGGGTGAGAGCAATGGCTCTTAATTCTTCTACGCCTTGATTGAATTGTTCTATATAATGTTCATAGGGTTCAATAAATATTTGTTCTTTGGCATTCTCGTTAGAAAATAGGGTAATAGCTTCGTCGGTATGGTCTTTAAGGTTCCGAAAACAGACGATATTTCCTTGGGATTTTAGTTCGCCTAAAATGCGATTGGTACGAGAATAGGCTTGAATGAGTCCGTGATATTTGAGGTTTTTATCGACATAAAGAGTATTAATTTTTTTGACATCAAAACCGGTCAAATACATATTGACGACGAGGAGAATATCCGCCCGTTCTTGGTCTTTAAAGTCCTCTCTATCTCGGTCTTTCATGCGCTTGGCGATATCTTTATAGTAGGCATAAAAGGCTTTACTATCGCGAAGTGAATGCTGGGTTTTATACAGGTCATTATAGTCTTTGATAAAGTCAGCCAATTTGTCTCGACTGTGGGAACTGGAGGCGGTATTTTTTATGTCAAAATCAGGGTCGCCAATCAGTCCATTGGCATCGTCGTCTTCTTCATTTATTCCTGGGGTAAAGATGGTAATGACCCGTAAATTATGCTCTCCTTGTTGTTTTTTCTGCTTAAATATTTCGTAGTAGGTGATAAGGGTATCGACGTTACTCACACACAGCATGGCGGAGAATTTTAGTCCGTGGGTTTTGCGGTGATGGTGTTCAATAATCCAGTCGATAATAAGAGAAATACGTTGAGGATTTTCGTAGAAGTCTCTATCTAATTTGGGTTCGGTGATCAGGCTGCCGTCTTTAAGTTTGAGTTTTCCCCAGTATTCCACAGAGAATTTTAAAACGTTTTCATCGGCGATGGCGTTGGTGATAACGTATTTATGAAGGCAGTCTTCAAAGAGGTCTTTAGTGGTGCGTTTTCCGTGTTCATTACTGACAGAATTATCAGCAAAAATGGGGGTTCCTGTGAAGCCAAACATCTGGGCTTTTGGGAAGAATTTGACAATATTTTTATGGGTTTGACCAAACTGGGAACGGTGGCATTCATCGAAGATAAAAACGATGGGTTGATTGCGTAACGCTTCCATCGCTGCTTCATGGCGTGGTTTCTTGATAGCTGTATTCAGTTTTTGGATGGTGGTGACAATGAGTTTATTTGTCCCTGCCATCTGCTTGACGAGTTGTTTGGTTTTGTCGGTGGTATCGACAGAATTAGGGCAAAAATGGTTAAATTCTCGGCTGGTTTGATAGTCTAAGTCTGCTCTATCCACCACGAAAACGACCTTATGGACGTTGGGCAAACGGGTGAGTATCTGGGCTGCTTTGAAGCTGGTGAGGGTCTTTCCTGAGCCTGTGGTATGCCAAATATAGCCCTTTTTGGGGGTGGTTTTGACACGCTCAATAATGGCTTCTACGGCATAATATTGATAGGGACGTAGCACCATCAAAACCTTGTTTGATTCATGAAGAACAATATAGCGACAAATCATTTTAGAAAGGTGACACTTTTCTAGGAAACTGTCGGCAAAGTCTTCCAGTTGGGTGATGAGTTGGTTATTTTCATCAGCCCAGTAGCAGGTTTCTTTATAGCTTTGTTTACGGTTGTTGGCGTAATAACGGGTATTTACGCCGTTAGAAATGACGAAGATTTGAACATATTGAAAGAGGGCATTATCTGCCCAAAAGGAATGTCTTTGATAGCGATTAATTTGGTTAAAAGCTTCTTTTAATTCTAGTCCTCGGCGTTTCAGTTCAATTTGTACGAGAGGTAAGCCGTTAATCAGCAGAGTGACATCGTAGCGGTTTTTATAGCGTCCTTTTTGGCTGATTTGGTGGGTAACTTGATACTGGTTTTGATACCAGTGTTCCATATTGATGAATTCGAGATAAATGACGCTGCCATCATCTCTGGTCAGTTCCATTTTATCCCGTAGGCGTTTGGCACGTTCAAAAATATTGCCTTTATCGAGGTGATTTAATACTTTTTTAAATTCGTCGGAACTTAATTCAATCTGGTTATGTTTTTCCAATCGTTTCTTGTCCTTTTGGTATTCTTTGACTTAAAAAACAAGCTTCTGTAATAACTCCTTCACAAGTAATTAATGAAGAGTTTGTTTGAGTCAGTTGTGTAACTGCCCAGTCATGAAATTTATCTTTTGGCATTAGAAAGGCAATTAACGCACCTGTATCTAAAATAATCTGATTGCTCATTATTCGCCAAATCCTTCTAAGTATTTAGGATTATGGGAAAGGTCTTCTATGTCGCTATCGAGACAACCAGCAAATTCATGAGCAACTTCTGCAAAGGATTTTTCTACTTTCTCAGGCTTTGCTTGGAGGTATTCTATTAGTTGAAATACCTGTTTTTGTTGTTCGGGGGAAAGTTGCTTGATTTTTTCAATGGCTGATTCTAGGTTTAACATGGGGTTTGCTCCTTATTTTAACTTCATACAAGGTTATTCTAGTCGTTGTTTTTAATCTTAAAATAGCGACACATTAATTAGAGATAATAGGGGTTAACCATTGCTCAGTTTTAGCACACCAAACAACTGTAAATTTATCTTCAGGGATGGAAAAAAGAGCAGTAGTTTCTCCTTTTTTGTTAGTAAATTCAACCTCAAAAACACCATTTTGATAGTCGTCAATAATTGCTCCCTGTTCTCCTTTTCTTAGGCTAAATTTAGGAATGTCTGTTAAAAGTTCGATGACATCAAATAATTCTGCTTTGTTCATCGTTCTATTGTAATTTTTCCAAGTCTGCTAAATCTTGAAGCCTTCCCGATGCTTTTTTGTTACACTTAAGGTTTTCTAAGTCAATAAAGTTAATGATACTATTATCAATAGTAATTTCTATTTTAGATTGGTAATATTTTTCAAAGTCAACTCCATCAGGGGTTGTAATTATATCAATGCGGTTAGGAGGATAACCTAATTGAATAATTTGATCTTGAGTTTGAAAATCTTCGGCTGATAAACCCACATTACCAAAACCAAATTGAGTTAGTGCAATCATTAGCTTTTGGGCATTTTCGTGACTCATTTCAATCCAAATATCAATATCTTTCGTATAGCGTGGATGTCCATGAATGGCGACTGCATAACCTCCAATAACCAAAGATTTAACTTGATTTTCGTTTAATAATTGTATAAATTATTTGAAGTCTTGGTTCAGCATTATATCTATATTGATGATAGTCTTGGCGAATTTCTTCTAGGGCTTCTAGGCGTTTAACAGGGGGTTGACTTTGCCAATATTTAAAGTCACTGGTTTGGTTTTTCTGGTTAATTTTTTTGATTACTTTTTCCATATTTACAGTTAATATCTTTTTACTATTATAACCTATTTTTAAAGAGTTTTAAATAAACATCTTTTGCAATAATCCTTTCTTGAATTGTTCCATACAGTCGATTTGTTGGCTAACAGCGTCGATTTTGTGGTCAATCGCAGTGAGAAATTGGGCGATTTTTTGTTGTTCTTTTAGAGTAGGACAAAGCACTGATAAGCTTCTTAGCTGTGTTAAACCTATTCTCTTGCGCGTTGAGCCAGAACTTGCACTTTCGGCTTTATTTCTAAACATTGATGAATTTATAAAAGAGTATACAAAATACATATCAAATTTCTTTTTATTAACAACTAAACGAATACCATCAGAACACATTAAATAGCGTTCATGATAATCAGGAACTATACAAGCCCTTGCGACAGGATCTCCCATTTTTGAAAGAAGAATATCATTTGGATATATATTACAGCTTATTAATTGGTCTGCTTTTATTTCAGAAGTAAATATTTGATAATCATTTAAAAAATGCCCATCGCCTATATTTTGAAGCTGAATAACCCTAACGCCTTCTGTTGTATAATCAGAAGATTTTAAATCAGAGCCAAAAGGTCCCCCAGTGAAACTATATTGGGAGCGTGTCACTTTTGCGGGTGGGGTGTTAGTTAGCGGGCATGGTCCTACA
>NZ_JARVCN010000100.1:0-10485 GCF_038442745.1 Crocosphaera sp. Alani8 | reverse complement strand
TTATAAGGCGAAACTAGCTTGACATCTGACTTCCAGCCTTAAGTTGTCACAAATGGTCTTACCACACCCCGACAACCCCATCAAAATACCAAAACTAAAAGAATCGTAGGTAATTGTCTCCAAACATTCGTTTAACAGCCATTCCCTCTGTAAACGTTTAAAAATTTCTGCGTCTTCTAAGGTAAAAGGACGTAATCCCTTAATAGCTTTGCGCTCAACAGACTGATCCTCTTCTGTTTCTGGAGGTCGAGTCACCACTGCTATAATTAGAGCTAATAGAGCAATTAATAACCAAACGGTCAGAAAAAAAATTCCGTACCATTCTGGCAGGGATACACTCCACAAAGATTCGAGAGCTTTTGAGAAAATGCCGCCAGGAGTGAAAAACAGCAGCAAAACCGCATCAACTAGAAGCAATAAGGTAAACCAATTGCGACCACGGATTAATTCCCCCACCCACTGTACAAACTTAACCAGTTCTTCTGTGGTTTGTTTAACAATCTCTAGAGAAGGCGGTTTGGGAGACTCAGGACTCATAATCTCAGCTTTTTAATCATCTCCGTGACACTCCTCCCGACGCTGATCCAGTGGGTACAGCGCGGGCTTCCCTACCTCACGATAGGACGTTACTGCTTCATCGGTCTTTTCTAGATACACAAATGTTGCCATTCACATATCCCCGTCCAGATACCTCCACAGTCAGCACCACCGACTATCCATCGGCTGCAATGTATCGAGTTTTTATCCAGAAAAACTTTTTTCCCCGTTTCCAGCTTCTTAGCATTGTTGATTGTCTGGGACAACCTAGGGACGCATATCTCCACTGGCTAGAACGATGGGTTTCGCCCTTTAACTTTTGAGCCTGTTTCCAGGTGTCAATTAGACTTTCCCAATTAGATCATTTTTTGGTTAAGTCTCAAAGCTGCTGCCCCTGCTTTCATGAGGGGCTGTCTGAGGAGGTTTCCTCCTCAGTTTATACGCCCCATCCCGACACTGACCTTCGGTACAGTGCGGGGCTTCTCGGCGGTAAGCTAATCTGGAAATAACTTCTAAACAACGGGACTTGAACCCTTGGTTTTCTGTTCAATCGCCGCCTGAACAAAACCTAAAAATAAAGGATGGGCCCAGTTGGGACGGGATCTAAATTCGGGGTGAAATTGGGTAGCAATAAAAAAGGGATGGTCTGAAAATTCAATTATCTCTACTAAACGACCATCGGGAGAAGTTCCACTGACTTTATACCCTGTTTCTAATAATTGATTGCGATAAGCGTTATTAAACTCGTAACGATGACGGTGACGTTCATAAATCACCTCTTGTTGATACAAAGAAGCAGCCAAAGTATCGGCAGCAATACGACAGGGATAAAGTCCTAAACGCATGGTTCCCCCTAAGTCCACCACGTCTTGTTGTTCCGGTAACAAATTAATCACAGGATTGGTGGTTTCTGGTTCAAATTCTGCACTGTTAGCATTTCTTAAACCAGCAACATTGCGCCCCCATTCAATGACAGCGCATTGCATTCCTAAACAGAGTCCTAGAAAGGGAATTTTCTGTTTTCTGGCGTATTCAATGGCCTTAACTTTCCCGTCCACACCCCGAATACCGAAACCTCCAGGAACAATGACCCCACTAATATCACTTAAGTATTTATCGGCCCCATAATTTTCGATATCTTCTGCACTAACCCAGCGTAACTTGACCTCACTATCCGTAGCAATACCACCATGAACTAAGGATTCTACCACGGATAGATAAGCGTCGCTGAGTTGAACGTATTTCCCCACCAAAGCTACCTCAATATTGAGTTTGGGGGCCTGCATTTTTTGTATCAGGGTTTGCCATTGACTCAAATCTGGTTTACGGGGTTCTAGGTGTAATAATTCTAGGGTTTGTTGGGCTAATCCCTCTTTTTCTACCACCAAAGGCACTTCATAAATACTACCGGCATCTTGCGCTGTAATCACCGACTCTACAGGAACGTCACAAAACTCTGACAATTTTTCCTTCATCCCGTCTTTGAGAGGGCGATCGCAACGACACACCAAAACATCCGGTTGAATACCGATCGATCTTAATTCTTTAACGGAATGTTGAGTGGGTTTAGTTTTCATTTCCCTAGCTGCAGGAATCCAAGGAATAAGGGTTACGTGCATGTAAACAACGTTATTTCGCCCCACATCCTTACGAAACTGACGAATAGCTTCTAAAAAGGGTAAAGATTCGATATCTCCTACAGTTCCACCGATTTCGGTAATTACTATATCGGGGTTGGTATTTCTAGCTACACGATGGATTCGCTCTTTAATTTCGTTGGTAATATGGGGAATAACTTGAACAGTTCCCCCCATGTAGGCTCCTCGTCGTTCTTTATTGAGGACTGCTTGATAGATCGAGCCGGTGGTTACACTGTTAAGACGGGACATAGGTGTATCGGTAAACCTTTCGTAATGGCCCAAATCTAAGTCGGTTTCGGCCCCGTCATCGGTAACAAATACTTCTCCGTGTTGATAGGGACTCATGGTACCGGGATCAACGTTAATATAAGGGTCAAGTTTAAGAATAGAAACAGAGTAATTTCGGGACTTGAATAAGCGGCCCAAACTGGCAGCTACAATACCTTTGCCAATACTAGAGACAACTCCACCGGTCACAAAGACAAACTTAGTCATAAAAATTTTTTTGGACTATCCCACAATATCGGATTTGAATATCCTCGGTTTGTTCTAGGGGGTACTTTACAAATCTTCAACAAGAAAATACCACTATAACCTAAACATATTCTAACGTGAGTTTGCAGTTGACAGTTCCCAGTTGTATATTTTCCGTAACTAATTTGGCTATTTTTTTGTAACTAATCTGTATAACCCCTTAAATCAAGATATGGAACACCAGTAATTTGCTCATAACCACCGAAGAAATAATCAAATTTGCTTTCTACAATAAAATTACATTCGATAATATATTGAGGTTTATATAAGATGGTTTTCACCTCAAGTGATAGCAAACAGGAAACACAACAGTTAGTTACTAATTTTGAGCATCCTTTAAAAAAGAAACATCCTAAGAAACATAATCATTATGCTTTAGAAGATTTCTTTTCTTTTCAGACAGAAACAGGTAGCATTGTTGATTGGAATGAATCTCGTAATGTCCTTACCACAGAAGACTTTATTCTCGGGTTAATCGAAGGACTAGAACAAGAAATTGGTAGTGCGGCTGGAGTTGTTACTTATAACATTGGTAAAGATTGGGGAATGCGAGATGCGGACTTTTTTCAGCAATGGCTTTATGACCAATACAAATATGAGAAACCTCTCAAGAAAATGAACCTTAACTACGTTTTAGAAGCTTGGTGGTGGCCTTTTACGGCACAGGGTTGGGGTAACTGGGAAGTGGATATGAGTGAACAGAAAAATGGTTTTATGTTCGTCAATGTTTTTGATTCTGCTGTGGCGCGAACCTTGGGGGATGTTGGTAAACCTGTTTGTCATATTTATGCTGGTTTGTTAGCTGGCTTTTTTAGCAAATTGGTCAATAAAGAACTCAATGCGATCGAAATTCAATGTTATGCAATGGGGGAAGCTTATTGTAAGTTTTTAGTTGGGAAGAAAGACCGAGTTGATGCGGCTACTTTTTGGTTAAACGAAGGTGCATTAGCTAAAGATATTGAAAAGAAATTACATCGTGGGGAGTATCTTAAATGATGAGTATGGAAACATGGTCTAGTATTAGTGTTTATGATTTTTTTCGTACTTATAATTGGGAAGGGAAAACCAGTAAACTAGATGATTTTGATTCCGTTGAATTGAGAGAACAATCCCAGTCTTTATTATCTTTAAGCTTAAAAGACTTTTTGGGAAGTTGTAATTGGAAAGGATACCAAGAAAAGCAGAAAATATCTCATCTAATTCAACCATCAAATGATTCTTTATTGAATCTTACTGTTGATAGTTTTTTCCAAGGAATACGCTGGGAATCTACACCAAAAATAGCTCCTATATCTAATAAATCATCGTTTGCAACCACAAATAATTTGACTTCTTCTGACCTAAATATAAACAACTTATCCGATTTATTTTAAGATAAAAATTATGCAAAAAGATTTTGAAACCTTATTCTATAAAGCCGAAGATGATTATCTGGAATCTTCAGATTTACAATCTCTAAAACAGAAAGCCCTGATTCTTCAAGAAAGCCTCAAAATTTATCAAGAAATACGAGATCAAGAATTACTAATATTTCAGTCTGTCGCTAATAGTTTACTTGAGGAATTTCCTGATGAAAATAGACAGCGTTTGGAGCAAGCTTTACAACATTGGATATCGGTAATGCGATATGGATCAATGGCTATGTTATTAAACAATCCTGATTATCTCAGACATCGCCTTTTAGAATGGCTCACAGATATCATTCACGCTCAAAAAATGGTTGAAATTGAAAACTATATTTTTGAGAAGCTAATGAAGGAATTAGAAGAAGTTTTAACCATAGAACAAATGGTTATCTTAACTCCATTTCTCCAACAAGCAAGAATGATCCTACTCGAAACAAAACCCCAATGTGAAACTTTAAAAGTTGAGGCATAAACCGATGATTGATGTTACAAATTTAGTCGAAAAAACTTCCTTTAAGGGAAATTATTTTTCTCCTGATATCTATCTGCAAGGAGACTTTGAATTTGGGCTATTAGAAAACCGTAGTGGTTCCCGTTTATTAGCCCTTCCGCAACCTTTATTAGAAGCACTCTATAATACTTTAGAAGATGAACTCGGAGAAGGAAGTAGTGTTGCTTTATTTAGCTGCGGTAGTTGGTGGGGAAAACATTTCTATCAGAGATTTGCCGATGAATTAGGAGAATACTACGGAGAACCCTTAGCAAGAATGAGGATGATCCAATTTATTCAATGCTTAAAAGAATGTTGGAAAGCGCATGGTTGGGGAGTCCTTGATATTGACCTTAAATATTACAAAAATGGCTTTTTAGTTCCTCAAATTCTCAATTCTCCTTTTGCTAGATTTGCTCCTCAAAATAAGCGTCCTATGTGTTTTCTGGAAGCAGGAATTATGAGTGCTTTTTTTAGTAAACTAACAGGAGAAGACTTACATTGTGTGCAAACTACTTGTGAATCTATGGGAGCCAATTCTAATTATTTTGTAATTGGTTTATCTGAGCGTATAAAATCTATAAAAGCGTGGCAAAAAGAAGGTTATCATCATAACAAAATTATGGAATTATTGTGTCGCGATTAATGTAAAAATTCAGCTCTAGGCTAACTTTATGGATTGAGTTATTAAATTATCCTAGCCTTTGATGACAGCAATTTGCAAGTTATTAAATACAATTCATACAAATTATTTTTTCTCTGTTCCCTATTCCCTAAAGTGATGAACTTTTATAGTTTATCAATTCGTAAATTGCTGTCAAACCCTAACAATATGACAGATATTATTCAAAAGCTAAATCCCTTATCGCTGACTGCTGAATCCTTACTGATGAATTAAACCCAAAATAGCCAGATTAGGAGACTTTAAACATGGCAAAAACAGTAAAACTTGACCCTATTAACGAACAGGTAGATATACTAACCAATGATAATCTTTTGAGCGGTTTATTAGCCAAAGACTTGAAGGTTTGGAAAGAGTGTGGCGGCCGAGGAATGTGTTCTACTTGCCATGTTTTTATCACAGAAGGAATGGAAAGTTTGTCCCCTGTGAACCGCCGAGAAATCCGCACGATGGAAGTAATTACTACGGCAAATAAATGTTCCCGTTTAGCTTGTCAAGCAAGGGTTATAGGAGATGGAATTGTAGTAGAAGTTCCTTCAGGAATGTATGTCAATGAAATCGAGGATATTGAAGATTTAATTGGCAGTCGTGCTAAAGAAAACATTCTTCATCCCATCACCGGTGCAATTTTAGTTGAAAAGAATAAATTGGTTACTCGTTCTATGATTACTCAATTAAAAGATACCCAAGTTGAAGTATCCGAATATATGACAAAAATTCAGGCTGCTTAGTTCTCTTAAAACCTAATTATTGCATTAATAGTGCAATTTTTTACAAGTAATTCAAGTCATTTATTAACTATAAAGGTGCTACAAATGAGTCAAAATAAAGATTCTTTTCAAGTTACACTAATTAATCTAAAACACAAGTTACATAAAACCATTGGAGTTGATTCGGGTGAGTACATTTTAGATATCGCTGAAAGCAAAGGTATTAAACATCCTTCATCTTGTCGCGCAGCTTCTTGTATGGATTGTTGAGCTAAAGTTATTGCTGGAAAAGTTGAACAAACAGACAAAGCTGAGTCTTTTCTAAGACCAAATGAATTAGACGAAGGATATGTTTTACTTTGTTCTTGTTCTGCTACTTCTGACTGCACTATTTTAACCCATCAGGAAGAAGAATATTTGGTTTAATTATCCACTGTTTATCAACTGCTAATAAGGATTTAAAGTTATGGAAAATCAAGTCGATCAACAAGAATTGAACAATCAAAATAATGGTAACAATTTATCTGAAATTTTTGACATTTTGTCAGGAGTGGGATTAGTTGGGGGAGCGATTGGCTCTTTTTTCGGTAACGTTGCTGTTGCCACTATTCCTATTTCTTTTTCTTTGGCTTTACAAATTGCTAATCGTCGTCAATTAAAAGTAGAGCTATCTCAGATTCAAGAAAGCTCTAAAACGGAGATTCTGCAACAAATAAATAGCAATCATACTAAGATTCTAGAACAGTTGCAACATTTAAAACAGGAGGGAGAAAATAGTTTCAATCAGCAAGATAATAAGTTCCAAAATTTAGTTAATGAGTTGTCAAACAAAATTCAAGCTAATCAAGAATCTTTTACTCTTTTAAGTACAAAAGAAAGAAAACTAGATGAGTTTGCTCATGGGTTACAGTCTAAATTAAATGAAGTCCAAGATATTGTTACAACCCTCCAAAATATCGAGAACTTTTCCCAGATGATTCGCACTAACCCAGACGAAGTAGAAGCTTATTATCAACGAGGATTAAATTATCAAAAATTAGGGGAGCAAATAGGGGCAATGGAGGACTACAGAGAAGCTCTAAACCTCGACTCTACCTATGCTGAAGCTTACCATAGTCGAGGGGTACTCTTGGCAGAAATCGGTCAGAAAAAACAAGCTGTTGAAGATTTACGTCTAGCTACTAAATATTACTTTGAACAGGGTAATATTGAAAGCTATGAACAAGCGAGAAACCTCAGCAAAGAGTTCTATGAAGTTCGTCATTCTTACGTTGATGATGAACCAGTCGAAATGGTTGATTCTCAAAAAGAAATAAACGAAGAAAATTCCCTTAATCAAGTTGATTCAGTAACGGTTGATGCTTTATTTGATGATGAACTCGATAGTTAACAAAACATCTTTATTCTAGATTAGACTAGAGCGAACAATTAATTATCCATGTCTTCATTCTCCCGCTTAGCAGTGAATCTTTAACCATAGGTTCACTGCTTTTATCTTAAGTGAGTAGACAAAATATAGCAGTTTTCAATTGGGTGTATCAAAATTTCGGTTTACTTCGACTTCGCTCAGTAACAGGGAGGGGTGGGGAGTGTGGGGGCTATTTTTCTTTGAGTTTGTAATCTATGCAAATTAAAATTGCCATAAATTACACATTTGGCAGAAGGAACAGCGAACGGATAAGGAATACAAAAATTTTAACTTCTGATTAAAATGTACAATTAATTTTGCTCGGATACTTAATTATCCCAGATTCAAAAATTTTTTTTACTTCTTTCTCTTATGCTAATATGAACTTAGGCAAAAAATAGACTTTCACTACTTATGATGCACTACCCAAAGGTATTACGCCTTTGGAAATGCAAGATGGTGTATAGAGCAAATAAATTTTTTTATCTTTACTTTCCTTTTCTTTTTTCTTAATCTCTTTTTTATAAACGACTCCTATATTAAATAACGTAAAAGTTGCGTTTAACCGAACGTACAAAATCAATCGAAAAAGGAGTGTTATTGTGGCTAAAAACGTCATTATTATTGTCGGTGATGGTATGGGCTGGGAAATGGTTCGTGCTGCTGCCATTGCCAAACAAATTGACGAAGGACACCAAGGAAATACTCTAGCGGATTTCTATACAGAGGGTAGGGGTGAAGGACTTAGCTTTCAAGAACTAGAAGGCTACACCCATGCCACAACTTATTCAACAATTATTGACGGTAACAAAGGTAATTCAGCCTTTGAGGGAGATCCTAGAGACCGCGTTACTGGTGAAGGGGTACTGCGCGAAGGATTTACCCTGCCAACGGATTCAGGTGATAGCTCAACTGGCTTCGATCCTACCTTTAATCCCTATGGCAGTGAAGATTCTCCAGGGGTAGGTAATCTCGTTGGTTATGATCCCACCGAAGGCGGTTCTCAACCTTGGCTTCAAGGTTCTGACCCGGAATACATCAAGCAAAACTATACTGACTCTGCTGCTGCTGGTACGTCTCTCTATTCGGGAGTTAAGACATTTGCTGGAGCTTTGGGGGTTAACATTTTCGAGCAACCAGTGGAAACCATTCTCGAAACTGCCAAAGCAGAAGGAAAAGCTACAGGGACAATTTCTACCGTTCCTTTTAGCCACGCCACCCCTGCTGCAACTGCGTCTCACGTTAACAACCGAAATAAGCTAGATGATGGCATTCCTGAAGGTGCTTTAGAAGGAGAGGAATTTGATGCTGGTGATAGCGTCACGCAGCAAATGCTGTTAGAAACACAACCCGATCTTATTCTCGGTGGTGGTCATCCTCTTGATTACAACAACACGGATTCAGAAATTGGTGGCGAGCTTAACTTTAGATTTATTGCTGAGTCTACCTATGAGGAACTAAGCAATAATCCTGATGGCGATAATCTCTACGGCTACAATTTTCTAGAGCGCAATCCTAATGCTGCAGAGACTTTACTAGAGGCAGCAGAAACACTTAATCCAGAAGATGGCGATCGCTTGTTCGGTCTTTATGGAGCTAGAGGACAAAACGGCAACTTGCCCTTAGTAACTGCAGACAACGACTTCAGTAACACTGGCTTAAATACTTTTTCCCATCGC
Organism: Crocosphaera sp. Alani8; assembly: GCF_038442745.1. Classification (NCBI taxonomy): domain Bacteria; kingdom Bacillati; phylum Cyanobacteriota; class Cyanophyceae; order Chroococcales; family Aphanothecaceae; genus Crocosphaera; species Crocosphaera sp. Alani8. The sequence continues at coordinate 1,399 of NZ_JARVCN010000100.1, read as the reverse complement.
TCTTCTCAAATATCGGGAGGAACTCCCGATAGTAACCGTCCGCTAATGCCTGGCGAAACGGTAGAAGACTTTATCACTCGCGAAAGAGATGAGAATCCTACTCTAGCTGAAATGACAGTAGCCTCTTTAGAGTTTCTCAGCAAAGATGAAGATGGTTTCTTCCTTGCTGTCGAACAGGGCGATATGGACTGGGTACTCCATGACAATAATATGGATAATTTACTCGGAACATTTATAGATCTTGACCAGACTGTCGAAGTCACAGTTGATTGGATTGAGGAAAATGGTGGTTGGGAAGAGAACCTCTTAATCGTGACAGCCGATCACGACCACTACATGACCCTAACCGACGACTTCCCTGCTCTTTACCGAGAGCAAGGCGGTGAAGCTCTAACTCTTGCTTTCGATTCTGCTGATGCTGGTCATTACTTTGGCTCTAACCCTGATGATAAGTATGAGTGGGGTAATCACTCTAACCGTCCCGTTCCCGTTTACTATCAAGGTGCTGGTTCTGAAGTCCTAGATGGTTTTATTGGTGAAGGTTTTGAAAGCTATGGCGTTGAAGTACCAGGTATTCCCGATCATGTAGATTTGGTACACTTGGCACAAACGGCACGCACTGCCATTTTACAAGAAGAAACCCCCGAACCACCTTTGCTCCCTGTGTTTGGTAGCCTCGACGGAGAAAACATCGAAGTCGGTAGCGATGAAATTGTCTTCAGTGGAGCAGGAGATGACCTCATCGATAGTTCTGCTGGTGGTGGCAACAACCGTCTCTATGGGCAATCTGGCGATGATACCTTTATCCTGGGTAGCAATGACCGTGCAATATCCGGAGCAGGAGACGATCGCTTCTTCATGTTAGGTGGTGATAGCACTGTCACTGGTGGAGCAGGAGAAGATCAATTCTGGATTGCTGTGAGTGAAATTCCCGAAGCTGCTAACATTGTCACCGACTTTACTGGTGGAGAAGACGTTTTAGGTCTTAGTGGTTTAGGTATCGGCTTTGATGATTTGAGTATTACTCAACATGGTGACGATACTTTAATTTCTCTTGGCGACGATGAGTTAGCCAAACTACTCGGTGTTACTGCTAGTAATTTGAGTGCTAGTGACTTTGCTTTTGCCTAAAGCTAAATGTATTTTCTTAATGTCCTCAAGGCAGTCACCTTGAGGACTTGTCTTTATTATCCGTCAACCTTTTATCATGGCAATTTTCATTTGCATAGATTACAAACTCAAAGAAGAATAGTCCCCACACTTCCCACCCCTCCCTGTTACTGAGCGAAGTCGAAGTAAACCGAGATTTTGATACACCCAATTGAAAATTGCTATCAAGAGTTCCTCTGCTTCATGAAACCTAGACAAACCTAGACAGGCTTGATGTTCAATTCCTGCT
>NZ_JARVCN010000099.1:0-38748 GCF_038442745.1 Crocosphaera sp. Alani8 | reverse complement strand
GTTTGGCCTAAGTTTTCGCAGCGAGTGACCCCTGGCTTTTTGAGAAGATACTACTAATGCAAGATGTGAGTCAAGACGAATCAGTCGATAACATCAATTATAGCAGTACAAAACATTCTCCAAGCAGGGTACTTGTGTCAATCTAAAAGTTCATCTTCATCCTCGTCGTCTTCTAACATTTGCACTAATAAATCATCAATTTCAGCTTCGGATAATTCATCAAAATTCTCGGTTTCTATAGTGTCATATCGATTATATTTTTCAATGCGATCGCTATCTTTTTTATTCCCTTTATTTTCTTTGATTAATACCTCTAACTCAGCAATAGTTGGGGTTTCAAAGAGTTTTTGTAGAGGTAACTCAACTTGGAATGTTTGACGAATTTTAGAAATAACTTGAGTCACTAATAAGGAGTTTCCTCCTAAGTCAAAGAAGTTATCATAAATACCTACTTTTTCAACCTCTAGATATTGTTTCCATATTGTTACCAATCTTTCTTGTATTTCGCTTTTGGGAGGTACAAATTCTGTTGAAGTTGTAGCGGTTAAAATATTAGGTTTAGGTAAAGCTTTCCGATCAACTTTTCCATTAACTGTTAAGGGTAAAGTTTCCAAAATAGTGTAATTTTTAGGAATCATATAATCTGGTAACTTCTCTTGTAAGTATCGCTGTAATTTATCTGCAATTGATTCCGTCTTGGTCTCAATTTTTTTTGGTTGCAACCATCGTTTTGTCCAAGCTAAATTTATTTTCCCACCGACGAAACTATGCAACAAAATTTGACTCTTTTCTAACTCAAACGAGTTATGTAACTTTTCAAATTCTAATGCACCAATGGGACATAAACCTAATTCTTGATTTGGTGCATTTTCCATCAATAATTGGCTGATATATCCTGCTTCTAGTAAACATAAATCTCTAGATTTTTCACCATATAAAGGTTGAATTGCGTTTAATTCTCCAATTAAAAATAAGGAAAAAGCTGACTGTTGGTAAATTGCCTGATTATTGCCGTAAATATTAGCAGAGACATCTACTTTATTATTCAACAAAATCATGGAATTTTCCAGGGGATGATAATAATAAAAACCTGCATCTAATCCTGTGACTGTTTCTGGTTTAATAAATAAATAAACTTGCACAGGATAAAGACTACCTGCCGATCCATAACGATATTTTTGCAGAGGAGAATTCTCTAATTTTATAGGACTTAAATTACTTAAAAAATGTCCAAGTTGCTGTAAAGAAATTGGCTCATTTAAAAACTGCCGATAACTTTGGCGACGTAAATAAACTCCCTCATTAACATCAGCTTTTGGTAAAGAAATACGGGTTTGAAAACTGTTTAAATCTTTGATTCCTGGTTGCTTCAGCTTAAACTCCATGCGTTGGATAGGATCACGAATAACCCCTTCTTGTTGCTGAGGATCGTAAGCATCAGGAACCCCTGATGACTGATTAGGAACTAAATAAGCGACTAATTGCTGTTTTTCTGCTGAATCTCCCACAGGATTCACTACAGCTTCTTTTATTGCCTGGTGTTGTTGTAATGCTGTTTCTATCTCTCCTAACTCTATGCGATAACCCCTAATCTTAACCTGATAGTCTTCCCGTCCTAAAAATTCAATATTTCCATCGGGTAAATAACGTCCTAAATCACCTGTTTTATATAACCTTTCTTGCGTTTGCGGATGAATGATAAAGCTGGCATAGGTTTTCTCTTTATTTTGCCAATAACCTTCTGCTAATCCTTTGCCACCAATATACAATTGTCCAGTCACCCACAACGGACAAAGGGTCAAAGAATCATCCAATGCATAAAATTGCTGATTTGTCAAGGGTTTACCATAAGGAATACTTTTCCAACTGGGATCAACCCCATCGATGGGATAAAAAATTGACCAGATAGATGCTTCTGTGGCCCCTCCTAAACCGATCACCTCAGTAACGGGAAAACGAGAATGAATGCGATCGCTTAAATCCAAAGGCAACCAGTCTCCACTCAATAATACTAACCTTAAATCTTCGTTACTGGCTTCCGTTTCTAACAGCATTTGCATCAATGCAGGAACGGAGTTCCAAATAGTAACCCGATGTTCACTTAATAAGTCGGCCCAATAGGAAGGATCTTGACGGCGATCGTGTTCTGGAATAACTAATGTTGCCCCGGCAGCTAGTGTTCCGAAGACATCATAAACAGAAAGGTCAAAATTCAATGCAGAAAGGGCAATTACTCTATCTTTCTCTGAAAGTGCAAATTTTTGGTTAATATCTAGGATCGTATTAACTGCCCCTTGATGAGCGATCGCTACTCCCTTTGGCATCCCCGTGGAACCAGAGGTATAAATAATATAAGCTAGATCCTCGGGTTTCTGCGCCGATTTCAACAGTTCACCAGTATTATTTGCCTCTAAAGTATCCACATCAATACGTTTTAAATCATCTTCGGTTTGCATATCTAACCAAGATTGAGTTAAAACATAGTTAGCTTTGATTTCTTCTAAGAGATAATAACGTCGTTCTAGAGGTAATTCGGGATCAATCGGAACATAAGCTCCACCAGCCGTTAAAATGCCCAAAACTGCCACAATTTGCTCCCATCCTTTTTCCATCATCACTGGGACTAACTGGTTAGGTTTCACTCCCAAGTTACGTAAACGATGGGCTAAAGTTAAGATGCGATCGCTTAATTGTTGATAGGTTAAAGTTAATTTTGGGGCAATAACGGCGTTTTTATGAGGATTATTAGCAACTTGCTCAAAAAATAGCTCATGGAGTAAACTATTTTCTTGTTTAAACACTTTATCGGTCTTATTAATCCCTGTAATGATTTTAATCTGTTCTGGCGGTAATAAATCCAGGGTTGGACTTTCCCAAAGAGTTGTCTCTGTTGCTAGTCTTTCTAGGAAACGATGATACGCAGTAAACATATCATCTAGTAACCCGGTGGGAAATAACTCATCGATAGTATCCCAGTTAAACAATAATTCCCCTGCTATCTCAGACACTTGATGATCCAGATAAACTTGAGAGGTTTGACTAACACTATAAACAACCTCTGCATCCCACGTCCGAGAAGATGAAGGTTGCTGAGAAGTTTGTGTTAAGGTACTGGTAAAAACAACCGGCATCAATGCTTCCCCTTTACCCCCTCTGAGACGGGATAAGTCCCTTAAGACTTTCACTCCACTAACATGACGGTGATCTAAATCTTCCCATAGTTGTCCCTGAATGCGTCGCGCCTTGTTACTGAAAGAATCTTGTCCCTTATTATTCACTGCTAAGAGTAGGGAAGAAGTAAAATCACCTATGAGACGATTTATCTCAGAATGAATAGGTAAACGGTTAAATAGAGTTAAATTAAGGGTAAATTCCGAGCTTTTACTCCAAGTTGTCAAAATTTCTGCGAAAGCGGCTAACAATAAACCGGATGGTGTTATTCCTAAGCGAGAAGCTTGATTTTTCAACTTTTGCCAGTCATTGGCCTTTAGTTTACCACTGCGACGCACAAAATGGGGTTGACTCACTGCCCCCAAACGCTTAGTTAAAGGGAGTTCTGGGGATGCAGGTAAAGTTGCTAAACGGTTTTGCCAGTAGGTTAAAGAACGTTGATAACCCTCCGAGTCTCTCCAAGCGTTTTCGGCCATAACATAATCTCTGAAAGAGATAGTTAACGGGGGTAAAGAACTAGCATTGTTTTCTAAAATTTGAGCAAATTCGTATCCTAAAAGCTGAAAACTCCAGGCATCCCCGATCAAAACCTCAAAACTCACCATAAATCTGATTTTATCTTCTGGTAAGAGAACCCCTTGAATCTCAAATAAGGGAAAGCGATCGGTAGCAAAGATTTGATGAGAAAGGCCATCTCGTAGCTTTTCTAACTCAGTAGCAATGGTTTCTGTGCTTTCTTGACTTAAATCTAAGGTTTGAAGCTTATAAGGTGGAACCTCCGATAAAATACGCTGTTTTCCATCTTCATCTACCACCATCCGCAACATATCGTGACGTTGGATTAATATATTAAATGCTTCTTCTACTTCTGGAATGGTTAACCCAACGGTTTCGATCTCTCGATAACCATGAGTCGCTACATTTCCCAACTCAAAGGCTGCGCTTCTACCAATAAGATAAGCTTGTTGAATGTCTGTTAAGGGGAAAGGTTGATAACGTTCCTCTGTTTTGGCAACTAAGGTGGGTAAATTGCCTGTTAATGGTTCAATTAGCCCATTTTCAGATATTTGTGCCTCTAAACCTGCGATGGTTGGTTGCTGAAACAAGCTACGAAGGGGGATTTTCCCCCCCAACTGTTCACTTATCTCTGCAATAACATTAATAGCTAAGAGAGAATGGCCTCCCAACTCAAAAAAGTTATCAAGAACGCCAATTTTGTCAACTTTTAGATATTTTTGCCAAATTTCAGCGATAATTTTTTCTGTTTCTGTTTGGGGTTCCACATAATCATTTTCTAAACTACGTCCCAAGGTTTCAGGGATGGGTAAAGACTTACGATCTAGTTTCCCATTGGGTAGACGAGGTAACTTAGGTAACTCAATAAATGTGGTAGGAATAGCGTATTGTGGTAATTTTCCGTCTAAAAAGCTGCGTAAGTCTTTAATAAAGTTGGGAGATGTTCCTTTGTCCCCCTCATTAACCTGGGTGTGGGTAACAATATAAGCGACTAAACGTTGGTTATTCGGTTCTTCTCGCCAAACCATAACAGCGTTTTCAACTATATCTGGATATTCACTCAACGCTGCTTCTATTTCCCCTATTTCCAGCCGATAACCCCTTACTTTGACCTGATTATCTCGTCTTCCCAAGAATTCTATCTTTCCCTCTTCATCGTACCTTACTAAATCCCCCGTTTTATACAAACGACTAAATATCTCCTCCTGCTTACTTATAAAAGGGTTCGGCAAAAACTTCTCTGCTGTTAACTGCGATCGCCCTAAATAACCCCGTGTTATTCCTCCTCCACTCAGATATAATTCCCCAATAACTCCCTGTGGCACTAAATTTAAGTGACGATCTAAGATGTAGGTCTGAGTGTTACTGATACCTTTGCCAATAGTAACCACACCAGCATCATTGCTTTTTACTTCGGTATAGGTTGAATATGTGGTGTCTTCTGAAGGTCCATAAAGGTTAAAAATAGACTCTATATGAGTTAATTTTTCTAATTCCTCTACCAAACGGTGGGATAAAGCTTCTCCTGCCAAATTAATTCCTTTTACTGAGGTGGGAATACTGTTGATGCGTAATAATTGAGCGATGGCACTGGGAACAGTATTAATTAAAGTTATTTCTTCTTTGGCTGTTAAATCGGGTAAATCTAGAACATTTTCGCATAAAATTACCCGATAACCCCAACACAAAGGCGCAAATAACTCAAAAACCGATAAATCAAAACAAATAGAAGTAGACGCTAACACCCCTTGCAATAGTTGAGGAGAAAAACTATTCCTCACCCAGTATAATAATTCAACTGTGTTACGATGGGCGATCGCTACCCCTTTTGGACGACCTGTAGACCCCGATGTATAGATGATGTAGGCTAAATTATCGGGATGTAAGTCATTTTTAGGATTTTCTGTGGTTTCTTGTGCAAATTTTGCACAACCTCTTTCTAAATCAACCGTTGTAAAATTATGGTTTCCTGTTTCCCATTCCCTATTGCCTTGATCACTCAATAATACTGATATCTGAGCATCTTCTATAATAAAGCTGAGACGTTCTTGAGGATAAGCTGGATCGAGGGGAATATAAGCCCCACCTGCCTTAAGAACTGCTAATAAACCAATCACCATCAGAGGCGATCGCTCAACACAAATACCTACTTTTACCTCTGGTTTAACCCCTATTTTTTGTAAATAATGGGCTAATTGATTTGCTTTTATATTTAACTCTTGATAAGTTAATCTTTCCTCTCCAAACCTCAAAGCTACTTCATTAGGACTCCGTTTAACCTGTTCCTCAAATAATTGGGGAATGTTAACAGGGGACACAGGGGAACCCAAAAACTGATCGCTGATAGAACAATTTTCTGTACCTATTTTTAAGAGCTTTTCTTGTTCTATTGGGGATAATAAAGGTAACTCCGATATTCTTTGCTCAGGGTTGCTAACAATACCTTCTAGAAGCACTCGAAAATGCTCTGCCATACCAGCAATGGTATCATCGGCAAATAAATCTGTACTGTACTCTATTTGTCCATTAATACCCTCGTCGGTATCTTGGAGATTAAGACGTAATTCGTACTTAACCGTTTCTTGCTCTCCTGATAACCGTTCCAGAGTAAGATTAGAGAGTTCTAATGGTTTCACCGTAGCTAGTTGAAAATCAAATTTTATCTGAAATAAAGGCATCATTTGACCGAGATGGCGATCGGGGTTCAATACTTCTACTAATTTCTCGAAGGGTAAATCTTGATGAGCATAAGCTCCTAGTGTTACCTCTCGTACTCGTTGTAAAACCGCTTTTAAAGTAGGGTTTCCTGATAAATCGGTGCGTAATACTAAGGTATTTACCAAAAGACCGATTAAACCCTCCATTTCCCTGCGATTACGGTTGGCTATTTCTGTTCCGATGACAATATCATCTTGATCCGTATAGCGACAGAGCAACACCTTAAAGGCACTCAGAAGCAACGTAAACAATGTTACCTTTTCCTTGGCACTAACTGCTTTTAAGGCATCTGAGAGGTGTTTAGGTAGGGCAATGGGATGATGTTTGCCTCGGTAAGAAGGAACCAAAGGACGGGATTTTTTGCTGGGAAGATCCAAAATAGGTAAATCTTCACCTAGTTGTTGTTGCCAATAGTTAATCTGTTTTTCTAAAACCTCTCCTTGTAACCGTTGACGTTGCCAAATTGACCAATCACCGTATTGAATAGGTAATGATGATAAGTTGGGATTTGCTTCTGTCTCCTGAAAAAACCCATTGTAAAGGGTAGTCATTTCCCGTAAAAAAATACCAATTGACCAGCGATCGCAGACAATATGATGGGTTGCAATTAATAAAATATGTTCTGTTTCAGAGCGTTTGAGTAAAATTAAACGTAGTAAAGATTCGCTAAGATCAAAAGGACGCAATGACTCTGTGATAACAAGACGCTGAATTTCTGCATTTGCATCAGCAATGTCTTGTAGATCAACCATTGGCAAAGAAAACGGCTGAAAAGGTTTAACTATTTGAATTGGTTGGCGATCGCTATCCGTTGTAAACGTTGTCCGTAGCATTTCGTGACGTTTGACAATTTCGTTGAGGGTTCGCTCTAATATTGCAACTTCTAGCTTTCCTTGAAGACGAAACGCGCTAGGAACATTGTAGGAATTATTATCGGGTTCCAGTTGTTGAATAAACCAGAGTCGTTGTTGAGCAAAAGAGAGGGGAATAGGATCTGATGGCTGCCGTTTAGGAATTATTTGAGAGGAAGGACGTTTAATATTCTTTTTTTTAAGTCTTTTTTCTAATAAAGCTCTTTGTTCCGGGGAAAGATCGGCAATTTGACGAGAAATATCTTGTTTCATTGGTTAGGGGAGTATGGAGAAGAAATATAAATAATTAATCTAAATTCCTAGCTCAAATTTTTTTGAGTAGAATATGAGGTAAGTTCTTGCGTGATTATAAATTTACCCTTAACCAATTGTAACAATTAATTAGCCAAAATTTTAGTGTATTAAACTGTAATTAATGCACTCTAAGAAATAGGTGATCATACTACTGACTTTAATTAATTTCTATTGACTCATGTAATTAGTAACTTAATGCACTTTCAGAGATCAGCGATCGCTTTGTATAATTTTCTCTTCCCAATGATTACCCTCTAAATCAACAGTAATCATTTTTCCTTCGCTTTTTGAGCGATGGATATAAGCATAAAATGCCTTGGTATCTTCTCGATATATAGTCTTAACAATAGGATCGCACTAGATTAAGTTCGTCTTTGCCAGGATTTGGGATTTTGGTGACTGTGAAAAATTGCTGTTACAATTATCCGACTCTATACCAATCGATAATAAATGGCATAAGGGAAACGTTTAATAATTGCTCATCGGACATCACGATATACAGTGGGATAAGATTGTGGTATTAAACAAATACGATCCAGCAAATCATCGATACAGTCAATAAATTCATCACCAAGACCTACTTTTTGTTTTTCGTACCAATTATAAGCTTCATCTAATTCTTCACGAATTTCTGGACGAAATACTAAAACATAATCCATTATTTTCTGGTAATTGAGTTTTTAATTTCTTCCCATGTTAATACATTATCAGTATTAGATTCAGAATCATTGATACGGGAATCCAGTTCTTTTTTTTGTTCTTCGTTTAAGTCAGGATAAACTTGTTCTGCTGCAATACTATCCCAAATTGCTTGAACAATAAAAATCCTATCTTTAATATTCAAATTATTAATTTTATTTAAAGTTTCTGTAATATTCATTGTTTTAGGGAATTATCTGTGCTTAGATAAATTTCATAATCTAATTATATAGTATTATACCTCCACAGCAAACAACCATAGGGGTTTAACACTGTTAAACCCAACCCACTGATTAATCATATAAAATGTAGGGTGGATTAGAGAAACACAATCCACAATTAAATTTATTAATTAATTAGTTAATATTTGGTGCATTACACTATCATTAATGCATGATACTAGAGCAAGTATCTTTGATTATATTGATGGGATACTAAGATCCTTACAAATCTTCTTGGCTAAAATCTCATTAATTTCTCGATGATGAGGAACAGCGGTTTTGTCTTTGGTTTTTGGGTTCCACCTAATACAATGTCGATATCCTTCACGAAGTAACTCGCATTTATGTTGTTTAAGATGACAAATTAAGTCATTTCGCTTCATAGAGTAATCATAACTTCTTCGTAATTTTCTATTGCTTCTGTGCGAGCTTCTTCTCGATTCAATTGTAAAATATCCTTGAGAGCTTCTTTTAGACTTTCAATAAGTTCTTCCCTTGTGGATTCTTGTGCGTTTACACCTTTTATTTCCTCTATCCATCCAATCCACCAGTCACCATCCTTTTTAATAATTGCTGTATACTTATTTTCCATAAATTTTATTTCTAATATGAATGATAAAAGCTATGATTATTTATAGCTTAACATAAAAAAGTTGTATTTAATATTATATAGGGTTGATTAAAGAAACGTAATCTACCCTTAAACTTATCAATTAATTAGTGTATATTTGCTGCATCACACTAACTTTAATGCCTCTAATTTTAAGGATTAGATCCCTTGTTACTCTTATTCCTTGCTCTTTCCAATTTTTGGCAAATTGCTAGTTTAACCTTCTCATCAAAATCAGGATCATCAGGACTCGCTATAATTTTAAGGGGACGTTGATTAATTCTATCCAAGTAAGCTTGAAATGCCGCATGATCTCCGCGATGCTTGATAAAATATTGTTTTAACTCAGTGGTTGACATTGCATCATAATTAATTTGACTCATCGGCAAATTCTCCATTTGGTGTTATCTGAAACTCTATTTCTTCATCATATCCAGCCAATATATAAACATTACCAGTTCTGTTATCAATGCAAATTAGATGTATGAGTTGAAGCATAATATATGTTAATTGATAACAGATCCGATATAAGCTCTCTAATTGTTTAGCAGTTGGCATTTCCAGGAATTTTTAACCATGATGTTTATCTTACCACATAAAAAATTTAACCCACTGATTAATTAGGTACAATGTAGGGTGGATTATAGAAACATAATTCACAATTAAATTTATTAATTAATTAGTTAATATTTAGTTGAATTACACTATGATTAAATCACTCATCCCATACAGTGATTTAATCATAAAAAACATATTTTAAATCTTATCTAAATCCCTTTGGTCATTAATTTCCATGAACTTATAGCGTTTCTCGGACTCATGAGGTACACCTAACTTCTGCCTCCTGCCCCCTGCCTTCTGCCTCAAAGAGATAACTTCTGTACCTCACAAGTATGGGAACTGCTATATATTTATTGTAGTTCTTCTCAAATAATTTTTGTAACAAATCTTCAATTTCTCGTTTGCTTATTCCATCTACTTTCTTGATCGCAAGTTCCTCAAAAGTTTCCATTAATGACAAACCCACAATAGTAATAAATGTTGCCGCTGTTGATCCCGCAACCGCAGCCCCGACACCAGTCCAAGTAAAAAAGTCTGCCACTGAAGTGACTGTAAAACTCATGATAGCCTTTGGAGACAGAGTTATTTTTTTCCAAACTTCTGATAGTCCCTTAATCTTATCCAATCGATATAATGCAGCAATTTGGTTCCACAATGCCGTTTGAGCTGTCAAAGCGGCGGCTGCAGTTGTAAACGGAAAAGGAATAAAACCAGCCGCAAAACAACCTCCTGCAGATGCTATTATATACTGCTTTGCAATTTCACGTTTTGCTTTAACGTCTAGAATTTGTGCCGCAATAAATAAATCTGCTGTAATTTTAGGTAAAAAACTATGGGTTTTGTGTATTAATTCCTCCAATCCAAAAGGTTGTATTTTCAATCTTTTTAGTGGATTAGCTGAAATTTTCAAAATCTCATAAACTTTTTTCAGCCCATCTTTTTTTATGTCACTTTCTATTGCACTGATAACACCAGAGATTTCTTCCTCTTCAGCACGATCACACTGTGAAAGGACTATGATTAGTGGAATACCGTTATCATGTATAGATTTAATAATTTCTGATTCAAAAGGTTGAAATCTTGCACTTGATGAATTAACAACATACCAAGCTATGTGTATTTGTTGATCTTTATCTGATTCTCGCTTTTCCTCTAAAAATTTACGAGTTTCATCTACAAACGACTGCCCATTATTGACTTCACATCCAGCAGAGTCGTATATAGACAGGGGAATTCCTTGCTCAACTTCAAGGGTATAATTCTCAAATGTCGGTGTTTGTGGTTTTCCTGCTCCAACTGTTGCTGTCCCTTCTCCAAAAATTGCATTGATAATAGAGCTTTTTCCAACGCCAGTTAAACCTAGCACCAAAATATTAAGACTTTTAAGCTCGTTAGCAAAACCCTTAACATCATCTTTTAAGTCAGACATAACTTCCCTTACCTTTATTATAATTGACAAACTATACAACAAATAAATGTATACATCTTGTCATTATTGAGGAAGGGTTTTAAAGTTGCAATTACGCCAAAACCCTTCCTAAAAAATCATGAAAATTCTAGTCAGTTATTCTCTGCTAACTTAAGAATCTCCATGCTAACGCTGAGACTTTCTTCATACAACGCATCTGCACCCCATCGTTGTAACTGTTTCTGAATCAATTGATCGGTTTGTTGATCTGCTAAAGAGGTCACTTGTTCGATGCGACAAGCTTGCGCACCTCCGGAAGCTTCCATACGCATACATCCTGTTGTACCAGAACATAACACCGTACAACAGTCCGCTTGCAAGTTAGTAGAACTCAACTTAAGACTAATTAAGTCCCCTAAAACATCACCCCAGTCAGCTAAAGGAACCCCTGCAAGTTCGGCCTCGATGATCTTTTGTTCGTTGTTGAGGAACTTAATGCGACGAATATCATAATCACCGCTTTCTTGTTCATAAGCGACTGGTTTCCATTGCAGACGACTGGCCACCCATCCCAAAAACATCAACGCTTGGGTAGCATTCCCCTTTTCATAGTCTAGAGTAACCCGATCTATCTCTAACACAGCATTGCGACGTTCTGGGGGATCGAAAGCAGCTGCGGTTAATTCTTGCCAAGGACCTAGTCTAGACCAGTTTAAGTCGGCTAAGGGGATGTTCTGTTCTAGCATTTGCCCTAGTTGCCATAACTGGCTTTCTGGTTCGCTAAAGCTGCTGGAATCTACCAGTAGGGTGTCTCCTTGGGAGGCCAACCGTTTAAATAGTCCATATTCTGGTTCTGGACTGGCTTTCCACCAAACAAAGGTAGGCAAACCACTAATGGTTAATTCTGAGATGATACCACCAATTCTCTCTAAGGCTGGAGCGGTTCCTGTAAGGGTTATATATTCGCAACAGACGAGGGTGTTTTGACTACGCTTATTGATGGGACAATAGGCAGAAACTTGTGCTTTTACCCCTTCGTCTTCCCCAACAGTGGGACAGAGGGTGATGATACGACAGGGGTTAGAAGCAGCAATGCTATCGGCTAACCCGGTGCCTTCTAAGTCGGGAGTATAAGAACCAGCAGCTACTTTTTGTTCTTCGTTGAGTTCGCCGTTAGCTTTTGCCCTTTCAAACTCGGTTTGTAATTTATGGATAAATTCTTGGTTAGATTTCCCTGTAACTTCCATCTCATAGGCTTTTTGTGCCGATTTGATGGCTGCGGTGGTACGAGGCCCCGCAATCCCATCAACGGGACCTGTATAAAAGCCTAATGCTGCTAATAGGTGTTGGGTAGGTTCGGGTTCATAGACGATGAAGGTAAATGAAGTTGCCCGAGTAGCAACAATCCCATCGTCACTATCGCTGTAACTTTGCCAAATACTGCTTAATTCTGCTTCAATGACATCTATAGAAACGTCTTTAGGATCTTGCAGAGAAACTAATGGGGGGGTTTGGGTAGTCATAATGGTTTAACTATTTAGGGGATGAGAATTAATTTAATGAAGTCGTAGAAGCCAAAATAACTATTTTTTGTAAATTCTGACTTCTGACTTCAAAGTTCTGATTTCTACAAGCGTCGCCAGCGACGGCCATCACGGTTAATTAAAAATTCCGCTTCGGTGGGTTCCCAGGTTCCTGCTTCGTATTGGGGAACGCTATAAGGTTCAGCTGGTCCATCCCATGCTGATAATACGGGGGTAACCACACGCCAAGCTTCTTCTACTTCATCGGCGCGGGTGAATAGGGTTTGATCCCCTAACATGGCATCTAATAAGAGACGATGGTAAGCGTCAGCACTAGCCATACCAAAGGATGAACCGTAGTTAAAGTCCATTTCTACGGAACGGGTTCGCAGTTCGGAACCTGGCATTTTTGCTTCAAACTTGAGAGCTATTCCTTCGTTGGGTTGTATCCTCATACTGAGGACGTTAGCGTTGGTTTGATGGGCAGCTGACTGGAAAATCAGTAAGGGTACGTCTTTGAACTGGATGGATATTTCTGTTACTTTTTTGGGTAAACGTTTTCCTGTTCTGAGGTAGAAGGGAACGTCTTTCCATCTCCAGTTATCTACCATGAGTTTCATGGCGACAAACGTGGGGGTAGAGGAGTTTTCCCCCACACCGGGTTCTTCTAAATAACCCGATACTGGTTTGCCTTTCATCCACCCTGCTTTGTATTGTCCCCGAATAGCAGATTTTTCTAGGTTATGAACGTCGTAAAGACGAGTGGCTTGCAGTACCTTAACTTTCTCGTTACGAATGCTATCTGCATTTAACGCATTGGGGGGTTCCATTGCGGTTAAACAGAACAGTTGCATGAGGTGGTTTTGCAGCATATCTCGCAAAGCACCAGAGGTATCATAGTATCCTGCGCGATCTTCTACTCCGACGGTTTCCCCCACGGTGATTTGTACGTGATCTACAAACTGCCGATTCCACAGGGGTTCAAAAATAGCGTTAGCAAAGCGGAATACCAACAGGTTTTGAACGGTTTCTTTGCCCAGGTAGTGGTCAATACGATAAACTTGTTCTTCTTTGCAAACATTCTGTACAATACGGTTGAGAACTTTTGCAGAACTGAGGTCTTTACCAAAGGGTTTCTCGATGACGATCCGGTGCTTGATGGGGTCGCTTAACATCCCTGCTGCCCCTAACTGTTTGATACCAGGGGGGAAAAATTGAGGGGAGACGGAAAGATAGAAGACACGGTTGCCTCTGGTGCCTCGTTTGCCGTCTAATTCTTCTAAAAAGGTTTTTAATTTTTGATAGCTTGCGGTATCGTCCATATTGCCTGAGCAATAGTACAATCCTTCTGCAAAATCATCCCATAATTCTTCGTTTTTAATGCCGTCGGAGAATTCCTCGATTCCCTCGCGCATTTTTTGTCTAAAATAGTCATGGCTCCAGTCTCTACGGGCAACTCCAACCACGGTTAATTCTGGAGGGAGTCTGCGTTCCTGTTTCATTTTGTAGAGGGCAGGAACAAGTTTGCGTTGGGTAAGGTCGCCAGATGCTCCAAAAATGACTAGTATTAAGGGTTCTGGGGTTCTTTCTTGGCGTAGTCCAACGCGGAATGGGTTCTCTAACAGCGTTACCATAGGCTTCTTTTTGGCTCCTTCAATAGTTTCTAGTTTAACGAGAACTTTTTTGAAGATAGGTAAGTTATTACACAAAATTAAGCTTTTAAGATAGGCAATAGGAAATAAAAAATAAGAAATAGTATTCCAACTATGTTTTTAAGTTAGAAATCAACAGTATAGAATTTACTTAAGAAAATATTAACTTAAATTTTAATAATCATTGTTTGATACTAAACTCATACATTTAAGAGTTTAGGTTTAATTATTTTGATTATTCCCTTGATTTTTGATTTTCTCTATCTCTCTCTCTAAATCTTGGATTTGTTTTCTCAATTTTTCTGCCTCTTCGTTTTTTTCTACTGTTACAGTATTGCTTTTTGAGGAAGTTTTATAGTTCCCTTCACGTATATTTTGATACTCCCTAGAATTAGCCCAGTTTTGTAAGTAATGAACTCGGTCAACAGGAAAAGGATGACTTAAGAAGACACCATTGCCACCATTATAAATAAGAAACTTATAAAGTTGATTTAGATCATCTTCCTCTAACTCTCGATAGAGTTCCGCTTGTTTTAAAAACTCATCTAAATGACATTCATGGGCATACTTATGGCTACCTCCTGCCATTTTCATCATCATTTTAAAAATGGTTTCTGTATCATCAATTACCAATAAAGAGGCTCTATCTGCAGACAATTCTGCTTTTCTGCGCCATTCATAAAAAGCAAAAATCAACCCACTACTAATAATATTACCCAATCCTAGGGTCAATTCCCCAAATAAGGAAGTTGCATTCATGGCCCAAATTGCCATTTGAATTAATAAGCTGTGTTCGCATTTTATATGTCCTAATTCGTGGGCGATAACAGTTCGTAATTCTATCTCTTCAGTTAAATCTAATAAACCTGCGTTTAAGACAATATAAGGTTGCTGTTGTCCTAAAGAATAGGCGTTGGCAATGGGGTTTTGACTAACAAAAATTAAGGGTTCCAAGTCAATAGCTAAATCATAAACTGTTTCCCTAAAAATGCCGTACAGTGTACTATATTGGCGCGGACCAACCTTGATACTATTTCCCATCAAAGAGATTTGTTGGGGTCGTTCATAGAGATATTCCATAAAATTAGTGGCAAGCAAATCAAACCCAGGGACGCTTCTTAAGGTTTGTTCTGCTTGTGTATCTAAAGGATGACGAAAGGCCTCGCTTGATAGTCCAGGATAACTAGGCATTTTTTCTTGTGATTAATTTCTCGATGACTCATAATATATTGTACATTTTAACTAAAATAACTATATAATTTTCAAGCATTTAGATTGTTATGAAGGGGTAGCATTGCTAACCTGAGTTCGGTATGAGAAGATTTGTCGAGACTAGGAGCGTTAAACACCTATTATCTCGTCAGAAAATACTTAACACCGAACTTAGGTTGCTACACCTCCACTGACTAACTTAGCTTTTCATCAAAGGACGATTCACAGAAGTTGGAAAAATCTGCTTAAACATCGATTGACGCTCTTTCGGCGATTTAGGTCCAAAATTCCAGAGACTCTCGTAGAAAAAGAAGGAAACACCTGCAAATTTTTGATTACGAGTTTCTTCTACTTGGTCGTTGATACGTTGCATGGGAACAGGACGACCTTTTAAACCAGACAAAACACCCACAGCAAAAGGAATATTTGCTTTAGCTTGTCGAACTTCAGGTTGATTAATTTCTCGCTGAAAATCTACCATATTGGGTCTATAGACCTGTAACACCAATTCTTCAATGAGTCCTTTTCTTTCCCAACTGTGCCAGTCTAAAAGAAAACAGTTTTTTGAGAAGGTTTGAGGGTTAGGAGAAACGGAAACCATAATATCAGGTTTTACTGCTTTAACAGCGGCAAAAACTTCTCCCATGTATTCGGTAATTTTATTTGCTCTCCATTCAGTCCATTCGCTCCAAGCAGTCTCTTTAGCTATACAGTTATTCCTCCCCATTTGTAGATAGCTAGGTGTTGCTGGTGGAAGTTTTCCATTATGTTCTTTTTGATAAAGTTGTACAGTAACATCGTCGTAACCAAAATCAAAAGGAATCCCAAAATGATCATCAACTTGGATACCGTCAATGTCGTAGTTACTAACAATTTCAACCAGTAAATCAGTTAAAAATTCTTGAACTTCAGGATTAAAGGGACTTAACCAAACTCTTTCGTGAACATTGCCTTCTAACCACATGGTACTGTCATCTTGACGCTTTGTTAACCAATCTTGATGCCGTTTAACTAGCTCAGAATCTTTCGGGGCCATAAATCCAAATTCAAACCAAGGAATAACAGACATTCCTTTATCATGACCTTGAGCGACAATTTCTTTGAGAAGATCCCGATTTTGTAGTCCTTCGGTTGGATCTATCTTTTTACCAACAACCGATTGAGCTACTTGAGAGGGATATAGGGTATAACCCCAATTCCAAACTGTAGGATACAAAGTATTAAAATTGAGTTCATCAAGGGTGTTAATTGCTTCGGTTAGGGTTGTTGGGTCAAATAAAACTTTGCTATCAACATTAGTCAACCACACCCCTCTAATTTCTGCTGGTTGGTTACGAGACTGAGCAGAAAAAGGCAGACTAAAGGGGATTAAAGTTAAATAGATACCAAAGCATACCAGAAAAATGAGCCAACTTTGGCGACCCCAACGACGACTAAATTTAACTAGTGCATCAGCACTTTTATCAAATAGGTTTTGTTTCATGATTTTTAGTTCGATGGTACTTCCATTAAATGAGTGAGAATGAAAGTGTCCCAGTACGGGATAAGGTTATGCTTCAGGAGTTAATCGAGGAGTTAACCTAAAATAGCTTACTATAACTTTACATATTAACACTAGAATATTCTTCTGTTTGTTGTGGTGTGTTACTTTAAATTAAAATCTACATATTTTCATCATTTTTTTGCCTATGTAAGCTACAGTATAAATATATACAATGATTGTGTTTTTTCGATTTTCTTTATTAAGTTATCTGAGATTATTACTTAACAAAA
This sequence comes from Crocosphaera sp. Alani8, assembly GCF_038442745.1. Classification (NCBI taxonomy): domain Bacteria; kingdom Bacillati; phylum Cyanobacteriota; class Cyanophyceae; order Chroococcales; family Aphanothecaceae; genus Crocosphaera; species Crocosphaera sp. Alani8. Next base: position 21,518 of record NZ_JARVCN010000099.1, on the reverse strand, counting down.
CTTTATATCAAAAAGGATGAAAAATTTACTCTAAATCAGATAAGTTAGTTAGTAGCAAAAGTAAACATCATTCCTGTAGTGTGAAGGAGACAATCAAATGTTAAAAATATTCTATAGTTTATCCTCAAAAACTACTTTTCCAATTGATCAATCGCTTTTTTGTGATTAGACAGACAAAACGCCTGAGTAATTCTGGTAGCCTGATAGACAGCCAGTTTTATTTAAACCTTGATGGACTCAGGCTGGAGGTGATAGTCACTAGATTAAATAGCAAGATTAAAATTTATCTTTTGTTAATCTTTTTGACCCTATTATGGCTAGTAGTTGGTATCCAAAAATGACATTAGTTAATCATTAAGACAACCTTAAAATTTTATAGATTAAACTGATACCAAATTATCCATAATTCCTGACATAGCTGACCTTATCTCCTCTCCCATTGTTCCCGAACTTGTTAAACAGGTTTTACTCCTCGGAAATATCAGCTTATGAACACGACACAAATGATGCAAACGGAATCAACCAACGAATTTTTACCCTCTGAAATCGCAGCAGAGGAAATTGAACAAACAGAGAACGAATTACAATCTGTTGAAGTCGAACTTTCTTCCTTATCCGATGAATTAGGTAATCAATATCCAGAGGGATATCGCAAAACGGTTTCTGATGATACAGTTGGGGCGTTTTTTAAAGAGATGTCTCGCTATCCTTTGTTAAACGCAGAAGAAGAGATACAATTAGCTCACCATGTTCAATTCTTAGTGCAGGCAGAAGAGAGCAAACAAAAACTGCGAGAAGAATTACAACGCTATCCCAACAAAGCAGAATGGGCCAAAGCCATGGGTTTCGAGACTGCTAAGCAATTTGACCATCGTCTACACCGAGGACGAACGGCTAAACGGAAAATGATTCGTTCTAATTTACGTTTGGTGGTATCTATTGCTAAACGCTATCTCAATCGTGGTGTACCTTTCCTGGATTTAATTCAAGAGGGGGCGATCGGGTTAAATCGAGCAGCAGAAAAATTTGATCCCAATAAGGGGTACAAATTTTCTACCTATGCTTATTGGTGGATTCGCCAAGCTATCACTCGGACTATTGCGAACGATGCGAGAACCATTCGTTTACCAATCCACGTCGTGGAAAAATTAAACAAACTGAAAAAAGCGCAACGGGTTCTCAAGCAAAAATTGCAACGTAATCCCAACGAAAAAGAACTAGCTGATGAGTTAGAAGTGACTCCCCCACAACTGCGTCAGTTATTGCAACTAAGGAGACAGTCTTTATCTTTAAACCATCGGGTTGGGAAAGGAGAAGACACAGAGTTGGTCGATTTACTTGAAGATCAAGACTTACAACTTCCTGAAGAGTTGATGAACGAAGGGATGTTACAGTACGAAGTTTCGGCGGTGTTGAGTGATGTTTTGACCCAACGAGAAAAAGATGTTATTTCTTTGCGTTATGGTTTGTGTACTTCTCAACCCCATACCTTAGAAGAAGTGGGAGGAATTTTTAATTTATCCCGCGAGAGAGTTCGTCAAATTCAAAGTAAAGCTATGCGTAAGTTACGTCGGCCTCAAGTTGCCCGTCGTCTTAAAGGATGGCTACATTGAAGAGAATGAAATGGGTATAGGGTGGGGAAACAAACTCACCAACTATACCTATTTTTAATAATGGACAATGGATAATTGTTATTCCGAGGAAACGACAAATTTCGTTAAAATCCTAATCATCCTGTCTAGTAAGTTGGTAGGGAAAAGTCCTAATGAGGGAAGTTTAATAAGTTAGGGAAAAATAACTTAACTAGAAAATATTAATATGTTTATTCATGTTGCAAGGAATATTTAAAGACTTTGATATTAAAAATTACTTGCTTATTAAACGGTAGTTTGAATTAAGTAGTGAAAATTAATCTAGATGAGTTGAAGTTGTGCAATTTGTACTTACTTAATTATTAAGTTATCTTATCGGACTAAAGCGGTGTAGAATAAACCATTAAATTGCTTATATTAACTATAAGACACTCTTATAGTCTGTCTCATAGACCAAATTCTATGAATTTGGTTTAATATATATAAGCAAATCAATGTAAAACTAACTATCGATAAATACAAATGATTGAAGCCTTAAGTCAAACGATTTGGCTAGTTCCTTTGTATGCACTGACTGGTGCCATACTTGCAATACCGTGGTCTCCTGGAATTATTCGAGAAACTGGCCCTAGACCATCGGGTTACGTTAACTTGTTGATGACTTTTATCGCCCTCATACACAGTTTAGTGGCTTTAGTGGATACATGGGCAAAACCAACAACTTATTTATCCTTTTCTTGGCTAAATGCAGCTGATTTAAACATCACTTTTGATATTGAAATCTCTACTATAACCATTGTGGCATTGGTATTAATTACTGGGTTAAATTTATTAGCACAGATTTATGCCGTAGGCTATATGGAAATGGACTGGGGGTGGGCAAGATTTTACTCTTTAATCGCTCTTTTTGAAGCAGGAATGACTACCCTTGTGTTGTGTAACTCCCTATTTTTTAGTTATGTTGTCCTAGAAATTCTTACATTAGGGACATATCTATTAATTGGTTTATGGTTCAATCAATCATTAGTAGTAACTGGTGCTAGAGATGCTTTTCTAACCAAGCGGGTAGGAGACTTAATTCTACTTATGGGAGTAGTGGCGTTGTTACCTTTGGCTGGTACTTGGAATTATAATGAGTTAGCTACTTGGGCTGAAACTACGGATATTAGTTCCACTACAGCAACATTACTCTGTTTAGCCTTAATAGCGGGTCCGTTGGGTAAATGCGCTCAATTTCCCTTACACTTATGGTTAGATGAGGCTATGGAAGGACCGATGCCAGCTACTATTTTACGAAATACTATTGTAGTATCTACCGGCGCTTGGGTGTTAATCAAAATACAACCTGTACTAGCCTTGTCTGACGTAGCTTCGACGTTTATGGTAGTAGTAGGAGCAACAACCGCTATTGGTGCCAGTTTAATCGCTATTGCTCAAATAGATATTAAGCGATCGCTATCTTATTCGGTGAGTGCATACATGGGTTTAGTGTTTATTGCCGTGGGAACCCAACAAGATGCAACAGCGTTAAAATTACTCTTAACTTATGCCATAGCTATGGCGTTATTGGTAATGAGTGTAGGTGGTGTCGTTTTGAATACCATTACCCAAGATTTAACCCAATACGGCGGTTTATGGTCTCGTCGTCCCATTTCTGGAATATGTTACTTAGTTGGGGCGGCATCCCTCATAGGTTTTCCCCCTTTAGGCTGTTTTTGGACTTTAACAGAAATGGCTGATCATCTTTGGTCCCGTTATCCCCTATTAGTGGTGATTATGCTACTGGTGAATTGGTTAACTGCTTTTAGCTTGACACGGGAGTTTAGCCTTATTTTTGGGGGGAAACCGAAACAAATGACTGTGCGATCGCCTGAAGGGTTATGGGCGTTGGTTTTACCCATGATGTTTACTATGGGGTTAGCATTGCACGTTCCCATCTTACTGTATGGATGGAAGTTACTACCAGTATGGCAGGTATTGAATTTAACAGTGGCGGGATCATTTACCATTACAAGTTTAATCGGTGCTGGAATCGCAGCTTATATTTATCTCAATGAGGATATTCCTAAACCTATTCAACTACCTTATAAATGGCTACAAAACTTTTTTGCTTACGATCTTTACACAGCAGAATTTTATCGTGTCACTATTGTCTTTATAGTGGGCTTAATTTCTAGGGTTATCTATTGGTTTGATCGCTATTTAGTTGATGGAGTAATTAACTTAGTGGGACTAGCGACCATCTTTGGAGGAGAAACCTTAAAGTATAATGCTTCCGGTCAAACTCAATTTTACTTTTTGTCAATTTTTCTAGGTGTTATTCTCTTTGTTGGTATGATTTTTTCCAACTTCATCTTTTAATCAACTACCGTCGAAAATATCATTGAACTAGAATAAAAATGCTAACTTTTTTGCTTTTCTTCCCTATTTTGGGTTCGGTTATTATTGGTTTAACACCAGGAAAATTAGAATCTTCTCGTCTGCGACAAATTACGGCTATTTTAGCTTTCATCATCTTTGGAGCTACTATTTGGCTCTTAACTCAGTTTGATTTGAGTAATACGGGTTGGCAATTCTCTGAATATGTACCTTGGTCAGATTTTATTGGCTTGAGCTACAGTTTAGGTGTTGACGGCCTATCTTTACCTTTGATTGCTTTAAATGGTCTCTTGACAATTATTGCGATTTATAGTACCGGGGAAAATGTTGAAAGACCCCGTTTATATTATGCTCTAACCTTGCTAATAAACGCAGGGATTACAGGAGCATTAGCAGCCCAAAACCTGTTATTATTTGTTATTTTTTACGAACTAGAGCTAATTCCTTTTTACCTGATGATTGCCATTTGGGGAGGGGAAAAAAAGGGCTATGCTTCTACTAAGTTTTTGCTATACACAGCAGTTTCTGGATTGTTAGTTTTAGCTGCTTTTTTGGGCATCGGCTTTCTCAATGGTGCTAGCAGTTTTGACTACGATATCATTACCACAGAAGGGTTAGAATTAAACACCAAACTAATACTATTGACCGTTCTTTTAATCGGGTTTGGCATCAAAATTCCTTTGGTTCCTCTTCATACTTGGCTACCGGATGCTTATACCGAAGCATCTCCTGCTATCACTCTTCTGTTAGGAGGAATATTGGCTAAATTAGGAACCTATGGCTTAATTAGGTTTGGTTTACAGCTATTTCCCGATGCTTGGGCTATTGTTGCCCCAGGATTAGCTATTATTGGAACTGTAAGCGTGTTGTATGGAGCCTTAAGTGCGATCGCTCAAAAAGATATTAAACGAATGGTTGCCTACAGTTCCATCGGCCACATGGGTTACATTTTAGTTGCGGCAGCAGCAGGAACTCGATTAAGCATTTTAGGAGCAGTAGCGCAAATGATCAGCCACGGCTTAATTTTAGCCCTCTTGTTCCATTTAGTGGGAATTGTGGAGCGAAAAGTAGGAACCCGTGACTTAGACCTACTCAACGGTTTGATGAACCCCATACGAGGTTTACCCCTCACCAGCGCATTATTAATCACTGCAGGAATGGCGAGTGCTGGAATTCCTGGTTTAGTAGGCTTTGCCGCCGAATTTATTGTATTTCAGGGCAGTTTTGCTACTTTTCCCATTCCCATCATACTTTGTATCATTGCTTCGGGATTAACCGCTGTTTACTTCGTCATTTTGCTTAATCGTACTTGCTTCGGTAAATTAAATAACGAACAAGCATATTATCCCAAAGTTTTACCATCTGAAACCATACCCTCTCTTGTTCTCACTGCCATCATTTTAGTGCTTGGTTTACAACCCAACTGGTTACTAAGATGGATTGAACCTACCACAGATTTATTTGTTGTTAACATTAATAAGATTGAACAAGTCGCTGTGAACAGTGAGCAGTAAACACCGCTAACTGATAACTTATAACTCAAATTGACCATGACACAAACAATCATTAATCCTACTGCAAAACTACCTCCATCGACCCATCCTTTTGCTAATATTATTCATCGCTTAGAAGCCGGTGGCTCAATGTTACCAGACACCCCAGAAAATCTAATGCAAATCATTGGGATTTATAAAGCTTATGCTGTACCGATGGACTTCTATTGGCGAGACTTATTATACATTGCAGAAAGAGTATTTTTAGAGCCTGTTCCCTTCTTCAAATATTTCTTACCTCAAGAATATTTGGATTTAGAAAACCATTACGCAGGGGATGATGCTGATTTAAAAGTATGGCGAGGAAAAGCAACAGCACACCCTGAACTTTTAGCATTTATGGAGAAGGGAAAAACCCAGAAAATGCCCAAAATTTTCCATCATTTATGGCACGATCGCATTAATATGGAATTTGCAGAAGCCTGTATGCGAGCGATGTTATGGCATGGTAGAGATATGGGATTTGGTAAGTTTGATGCTTACTTAGATACAGATGAATATAAAGCCAACGCAGACAAAGCAATTAAAGCTTATTTTAAGAATAATCCTGCTATGTTGGGGTTATATAAACTCTTCCCTGAGATGTTTCTTGAACAAGTTAGACAACTTTCTTATTATTCCAATTTAGGATTATTTTGGGAAGTTATGGCCCCTGTATTTTTTGAAATGTCCGATATTTACGATGAAGGAGGTTTTAAAGGGGTTCCCGATGCTATGGACTTCTTAATTAATGGCATTTTTGCTGTTTCTGGCCGTCCCATTTATCATCACGTTTATGTTGGCAATGAATGTTACGAAATTATCCCAAAATCTAAGGGATTTATGTGGCTTTATGAAGCAGCTTTACCTTATGTTGAAGCAGTGTTTTATCGCACAGCACCCTTTAGGGGAACTAAGTCTTATAACGCACAAGCCAAACAAGTTCCCGAAGATCAAAAAGACTTCCATTATGGCATTTTGTATGCTGATGTTTTCCCGATAGGAACAGCCGGTATTCCTCCTACATTGTTAATGGATGATATGTACCATTTTTTGCCTGATTATCTACAAGAATATTACCAAGAACATTGTCGTGGTAAAAGTGATGTATTGATTCAATTAGGGATTACTTTCCAGCGATCTATGTACAATGTAACCTCTGCAGTTATTCAAGCTTTACGTCAAGCTTTGTTATATCCTTTAGACGATGAAAATCCGAAACATTTACTCAAGAATCGCCAATTTTTTGAATCACAAGTAGACAGATTTATACGCCCAGAGGCTCGTTTAAGAGACATTCAAAGTCAATCTTACCGCTAGAAATTTTGTGAATAATTACAGAGAATAATTGGAAACTAGATTTATTTCAATTATTACCGTAGGTTTGTTATTTTTGTATTGGATAACATGGTTTTAACCAAAAGCTATCCTAACATAAAACCTTATTACTCACATCTTGCATCTTCGATAAAACTGGCTGGTTTGTAAGCGTTCAGCTATCAGCTATCAGCTGAAACATATTAATCCCTATCATCTACTGTGAGTAAGATTAAACAAATGCTGAACGCTGTGCGATAGCGCCGGAACGGAGTGAGGAACTGCTTACTGCTGACTAATTTAAGTTGTTCTATACTGGTGCAAGATATCAGTATTAGGGATGTTTCTCGAAAACGTCTCTATCCCATCAATAAGTTAGATTAATTAACAATAACAGTGTTAAGAGTAAATTGCAAATTAAAACACACAATCAAAATTATTTGACTTCATAACCAAAATGACGTAATTGTTGACCAGCAATCTTATTGAAAGTTTCAATTTCCTGTTGAGAAAGTTCTTTTTTATGACGTTGAATACTAGAATCGTTAATTTTAGAAGAAAGTTTAGCAAATACAGTCGTTTTAATCTTTGTGATTGCGTTATTGGAGTATTTTGCAGGTTCTAGTTGTTGAGGGTGATAGTTTTCTCCGATGAAGGACATCATCGCTTTAATGGTGGTTTCTGGCTGCGATGCTAAGGTTTCATATTGAACATCTAAAATATTATCTCGATTACCTAATTCTATTCTACTATTAAGACATTTTCGCCAATATTTTGCATAGCGTTCAACTGAACTTCTTTGAACAACATTTTTATGATATTTTGCTGAGCAATAACCATCCCTTCCATCTCTTACCATGTGAATAAATTTTGAATTAGGAAAATATTTAGTTAAAAATCCTAATCGTAAAATGTGCTGAGGAGTTTTTTCCACATAATATTTAGCTTCTGGGTACTGATTTAAAATCTCATGGGTAAAAACATCAAAAAATTCGACAATATCATGACATTTTTGCCGTAGTGCATCCATTCTTTTGGGTTTAATGCCTTTAAATCTAAAACTAAAAATATCACGATAAGTAAAAAATGCGGTTTCGTAACCAGGTCCAATTAAATAGGGATGAGATGTTAAAATTAATTTGGCTAAAGTTGTGCCACTTCTAGGCGCACCTAAAACAAAAATATGTTTTTGTGTGGATGCTTCTTGGGGAAAACGCCAAATAATATTTTTGGGTAAATGGTACGGATTTTTTATAAATTGATTAATAACTTGTGGTAAGGTCATTTATTTTTCCCTCATTTAATATTCTTAAAATACCTTTCTATTAGTAAAATAGCAACAATATCGTCGATTGGACGGGGAGGATTTCGCATTCCTTTGGGTAGCAGAAGTGTTAATCCTTTGGGTGGGTGCATTTGCCAATAGCGATCACGCGCCTCTAAAGTGCTATTTCGTTCGTCTATGAGTGTGATAGACACAGATGCTAATAATTCATCTTTTAACCGTTTTTTCCACTGTTTAGATGTTGTTTGATTTCCCATCACCAACAGTTTAACATCAAACTTTTTAATAAGATCATTAAGGATAGAAATAGCTTGAGAAGATTCTACCACCTCATGATAATAAATATTCCCTTTTTCATCGGTAATAGCCACGCCACATTTATCTCTACCCGGGTCAAAACCTAATATTTTTGATAATCTTTCTTGGCTCATGATTCTCCTCGAGTTTCTATAACAATTTCTCCATTCCGAACTCCTAGCAATTTTAATTCAAGAGGTCCAATGGTTTTGGTATCTTTTACTGTAACAGCTCTTAATTCATTTAATCCCCCCTCAGATTTTTTAATTTCTTCTATAAAATCTACCACTGTTTTAAGTCTACCATCTCCTACTTGAATTCCACCTAAAACTCCAGAACGGCGAGCGCGAAACTGGGTAGCAGAAAGTAGTAAATCTAACCTTTCTTGAATAATTTCGTCGGTTAATTCTAGAGAGTCCATCGAAATAATAGCAATGGTTTCTCCCTCATTAAAAATTTTCTGATTCAAAGCAATATCAGCAAATACTCTCACCTCTTTTTCTCCTTGAACATAGTTTCCTGCTGCAATAATTCTCACAACATATTCTCTTCCATCTTGTAACTGTTGCACTAATTGTTCAACCTGTCCTTGGGTAATTTTAACAACTCTTTCATCCGGTTTAACTGTTTCTTTTCCCACTAATTCTATTGCTGTTCGGTTAGCTTGTCGCAACAGTTCATCCACTACATCGGTTCCTGCTTTTGGAACGACTAAACGTACTGCTCCAATAGATAAAACTTGACCTCTGACAATAGCAATTTTTCTTTCCCTTAGTTCTTGATAAGTTTGATAATACTGTTCCAAGATTGCCACTTGTCGTTGTAGATAACTAGATTCTCTTTCCAATTGTTGCAACCTAAATTCTCTTTCTTTAAGAGCCGTATCTTTTTCATTAATAGCTTGATCTAATTTAGTAATTTCAGCATCTCTTCTATTAATCTCTGCTTGCAAAGTCCCCTGTCTCTCTTCTAAACTTTGTAAGCGTTTTTGACGCTCGTTTAAAATACGAGTTTGTTGAGCAATTTGAGCCTTTCCCTCGGTTAATTCTTGATCTCTTTTACTAACCTCTTGTTTAAGTTGACTAATTTCTTTGTCCAATTCTATTTTATTTTCTCTGAGTTCTTTTCTTTCGTTGAGTAAGGTTTGAATATCGGCTTTTAATTTAACTGCTTGACCCGAAACCTCTTTGAGTTTTTCTTTAGCTTGGTTAAAATTTTTGTTGGTAGACTGTAACTTTTGTTCGACGTTTCTTTGTTCTTGTTTTGTCTTTTGCAATTCCTGTTCAACGCCTTCTTTATCACTACCAACCCTTTCTAAATCTGCCCTAGCAATACGTAGTTGTTTTTGAATTTCATCCAACTCAAAAAGCCCTTCCCGCAGGGATTTACTAAAAGCCAGTAAGATTCCAAAAGTCAGAGCAGCAATTAAAGTTCCTGTAAAAACAGTAACCACCACTGCAGTTTGTTTTGGTCGGAGATTGCCGATAGTCAGTCTTGCTTTTCCTACTTTGCTGCCCAAGCGATCTCCCAATGCTGCCAATAAACCTCCTAAAATGAGGACTGATACAATTAGGATGTAAGCACTGGTCATTCGCTTCTCAGGTTAACGACAAAGTTAGGCAAATTGCTGAGAGAGGGCAACCGGATTGTGAACTGTAATCTTTTTCTTATGAATGGAAATCATCTCTTCTTGGCGTAAATCTCCCAGAAGACGAGTTACTGTTACACGAGTTGAACCAATGGCCTCAGCGATAGCCTGATGGGACAATTTTAAATCAATACGAATCCCTTCAGGAGTGGGAACCCCAAAGTCTCGGCACAAAATCAATAGAAAACTAACTAGGCGCGATCCCATATCTCGGTGAGCTAGGGTTTCGATCATCATTTCCGTTTGCAGGATGCGCGAGGACAGCCCCTGAAGCATTAAAATAGATAAATCTGGGTTGTTCTTCAAGGCTTGTTCTACTTGTTCGATAGGAGACGACAACAACTCCACCGGAGTAAACGCCACTGCGTGGTAGAAACGGTCCGAGCGTTGCCCTGTAATTAAGGACAGCACCCCAAACACACTATTTTCTCTTAACAAAGCCACTGTAATTTCTTCCCCTGCTTCGTAAACCCGAGACAGTTTCACCGCCCCTTTCAGTAAGAAATAAACTCTTTCTGCGGGATCACCTGGGAAAAATATGGTTTTCCCCCGATCAAAGGCTTCAACAACGGGGGGATATGCGCCTCCACCAATGCGGCGAAAGACGGCTGCTAAAGGTTTATCTTGTGGTACAGACAATTCCATCACACTTTAATACGACACGGAAAAAACAAAGGGACTGATTGTAAAAAGGATAATTTATGGCCCCGAATAGAAACAACACTTTAACGTATCTTCAATAGTTTTTGCTACATTTTGCTTCACAATGATTTTATTGGGATAATTTATCCTTAGTTCTGTCCCTGATTATAGCCACCATTATGGAACAATGGGGGTTGGTTCGGCAGAAATTTTGCCTATTTGTCAAAATAATTATGTTAGATTTAACTGGAAAGAACGCGCTGGTTACGGGAATTGCTAACGATCGCTCCATTGCTTGGGGCATTGCTCAACAACTTCACAAAGCAGGGGCTAATCTTGCTGTTACCTATTTACCGGATGAGAAAGGGCGTTTTGAGAAGAAAGTTCGTGGTGTGGTTGAACCCATCGCTCCATCGATTATTGTGCCTTGTAACGTCCAAAACGAAGGGCAGGTGGAAGAAACTTTTAAGGCTGTTGCTGACACTTGGGGAAAACTAGATATTTTGATCCACTGTTTGGCTTTTGCTGATAAGGGAGGGTTGACCGGTGATTTTAGTGGTATTTCTCGAGAAGCTTTTAGTCAGTCCCTGGAAATTAGTACCTTTTCTCTAGCAAATATGGCTAAATACGCTAAACCGTTAATGACTGATGGCGGTAGTATCGTCACTTTGACCTACTTAGGAGGGGTGAAAGTGATTCCTAACTACAATTTGATGGGAATAGCCAAAGCAGGTCTAGAAATGAGTGTGCGTTATTTAGCCTCTGAACTGGGACCCAATAGTATTCGGGTTAATGCTATTTCCGCTGGTCCTATTCGTACTCTAGCTTCTTCTGCGGTAGGGGGGATTTTAGATATGATGCGTCATGTGGAAGAGGTTGCCCCTTTAAAACGTACCGTAACACAGTTAGAAGTGGGGAATACGGCTGCTTTTTTATCCAGTGACTTAGCTAGTGGTATTACCGGTCAAGTTATTTATGTGGATGGTGGTTACGAAATTATGGGTATGGGATGATTTAGTTTAGCTTGAAACTCCTACGGCTTGAGCTTTGCGGAAGCCGTAGGATTTTTGGTTCATTGACTCAACTTACTCTGACAGGTATTGCTACCAACCAAAATCGAGGAGGATATTACAAATACATCGATAAGATGCTCTATTCTGAAGGAAAGCCTAGCTCTGTACTTTCATGGGCAACTTTTAAAGGAAATATAGGCATAGTTGAACTTTTAATTGCAAAAGGTGCCAATCTTAATGTTTGTGATGATCGAGGTTATACTCCTTTGCATATTGCCTCGAAAGAAGGATATATGGATATAGTCAAACTGCTAATTAATAATGGAGCGGATATTAATGTACAAACCACAGATGGTTGTAGGCCTCTATACATGGCAGCATTAGGCCACAATAAAGATATTGCTCAAACTCTTCTTGATTACGAGGCATTTATGGAAGAGGATATAGCTATATTACTTGGTGATCTTCAATTAGTTAAACATTATCTTGATTTAGGAACTGACCCTAATTCTAAGATTGAAAAAGGTCTAGCCAAAGGAGAACCGTGGTTGATTGCAGCTATTGGCAGTAGAAACAAAAAAGTTGTTGAATTACTTTTAAACTATGGAGCAAATATTTATCAGAAGATTGAATCTAAAAATATTTTACCTATACATCGAGCATCAGCTTTGGGCTGTTTAGAGATTTGCCAGCTTTTAATAGCTCATGGTACAAACGTTGACATAAAGGGAGAATATAAGAGAACTTCACTTCACTGTGCCACGCAATCACGACACCAAGCAATTGTAGAATTATTATTAGATTATAATGCTGATATCAATGCTTTAGATATTGAGGGCAAAAGTGCTTTATCTATTGCCTCAGGGCATCACGATCTTCAAATAGTTGAGATTCTTTTATCTCGTGGTGCGAGAATTTATCCAATAAACGATCAAGCTTGTAATCCTCTTATTTGTGCTTGTTCTAGCCCTGGAGGAGATGAAACTATTAAAAGTCTTGTTGTTCATGGTGCCGACACCAATGTTCGAGATCTGCGAGGGTTTAGTCCACTTCACTTAGCCGTAGTACAGAATAATAAAGGTCTTGTCGAATTTCTCTTATCTAATGGTGCGCGAGAAGGTTTAGAACTCACCTAAAAACCCATTACTTCAGCTATTTCGGATAATTCTGGCTTAACCCCAGATTTAACTTGATTCTTACTGTGCTTAATAGCAGAGTCCGGATCTTTCAAACCATTTCCAGTTAAAACACACACTACAGTAGACTCCGGTGGTACTTGTTCCTTAACTTTCAATAAACCTGCTACAGAGGCTGCACTAGCTGGTTCACAGAAAATCCCTTCCTGGGCAGCTAAAATACGATAAGCTTCTAATATTTCTTCATCGGTAACAGCATTAAACTCCCCTTGACTGGCATCTTTTGCCCCCCAAGCTTTTTCCCAGTTAGCTGGGTTGCCGATGCGAATAGCTGTGGCTAAAGTTTCTGGGTTAGTAACAGGTTCCCCTGCCATAAATGGTGCCGCTCCTGCTGCTTGGAAACCCATCATTTTTGGTAGTTTATTGGTTTTTCCAAAACTATGATACTGACAAAAACCCATCCAATAAGCACTAATATTTCCTGCGTTACCTACTGGAATACATAACCAGTCGGGGGCATCTCCTAACACATCAACTACTTCAAAAGCGGCGGTTTTTTGCCCTTCTAAACGGTAAGGGTTCAAAGAGTTAACCAAAGTAACAGGATAATCTTTGGCCATATTTTTGACAACCGTTAAGGCATCGTCAAAGTTCCCTTCGATCGCAATAACTTCGGCACCGTATAATAGGGCTTGGGCTAGTTTTCCTAAAGCAACATAACCATCGGGAATAATTACAAACGGACGCATCCCTGCCCGTGTTGCGTAGGCAGCTGCAGCAGCGGAAGTGTTGCCTGTACTGGCACAAATAACAGCTTTTGCCCCGTCTTCCTTGGCTTTAGAAATAGCCATGGTCATACCCCGATCTTTGAAGCTACCGGTAGGGTTCAAACCATCGTATTTTACAAATACCTTAACTCCTTTACCCACTTGTTGAGAGATGTAGGGAACGGGTATAAGAGGGGTGTTCCCTTCGAGGAGGGTGACAACTGGGGTATTTTCCGTGACAGGAAGATAAGGACGATAGTTTTCTATTAACCCCGGCCAAGGTTTAACGTCTGAAGAAGGGGTGATTATCTTTGAGTTAGAGACTGAAGGAGGTGACGTTAGGGGTTGAACAGTCATAGGATTTGGGCAAGGGATTTGGATGGGTTAAGACAGAGATTTTCTATAGTCTGACTCTATTTTATTTTACCTTAATTGAGTAAACTTTCGATTTCTTGGTAACGAGAATTTTGTCCTTGTTGCCTTAATAATTCCTTTGCTTTTTTCGCATCGACAATCGCAGCAGAACGATCGCCTAATTGTAGATAAACTTTGGCTCTTTCCATGTATAGATCGGGAATATTTTCATTGAGGGCTAACCCTTGATTAAAATCGGCTATGGCTGCCTGATAATTTTTGACTTTAGCGTAAGCAATTCCCCTGTTATAGTAAGCTTCGACTTCACGAGGATTGAACTGTAAAATCTTGCTAAAAAGGGCGATCGCGCCTTCATAATCTCCTTGGATACCTTTTTCCATTCCTTGAATTAATAACTCATTGAGATAGGGATCAGAAATATATATTTGAGTGATTATTACAGAATTTTCTCTGAAATCTTCCTTAAGGGATCGACTCGAAACCCAATGGGGAAAACTAATGGAGATGAAAGTCAATAAGCCCAATAATAAGCGAAATTTTTTTGCTGATAAATGCACAGGTTATTCCCTAAGTATCAATGACTTAACTATTGGTATAGCAAAGGAAATTGCATGGGCAGCACATTTTAAAGATAGTCTTCAATTTTTATGTGTTCAATTACCACTACAAGTAAACTCCGAATGTGATTAATGTTAAACACCATAAAACTTAGTGTTGTAGTCCTTATAATTAACAAAGTAAGCTAGTATTTCTAGTCGAACAAAACGTCTTAACTTTATCTATGGTTGACATTTCATTTATCAAAGGATTTCGCTGGTTAGGTTTGATTTTAATAAGCACCTTGCTAGTGCTAATTTTTCGCTTGCCGGCGGCAGCCCAAACTCCAAAACACTACACCGAGTTAGAATTTCCTCCTTTACCGGAAGTTTCCCTTCCCGAGTACGAACGCTACGAACTTAGTAATGGGATGGTGGTTTATCTGATGGAAGACCACCAGTTACCCTTAGTTAAGGGAAATGCTGTCATTAAAACAGGTTCGCGACTCGAACCAGCTTCCAAGGTTGGCCTTGCTCAAACCACCGGTAGTCTTATGCGTTTAGGGGGAACTCAAACCCATGCTGCCAACAAAATGAACGAACTCCTAGAACAACGGGCTGCCCGAGTGGAAGTTAGTATCGGGACGAGTTCTGGTAGTGCTGGATTTAATACCCTCAGCGAAGATTTAGAGACAGTTTTCAACCTCTTTAGCGAAACATTACAAGAACCCGCATTTTCTCCTCAATTTCTGGCCTTAATCAAAAATCAACAACAGGGTAGTATTGCCCGTCGTAACGATGATCCAGGGAATATTGCTAGTCGGGAATTGGACAAACTAATTTATGGAGAGGACAGCCCCTATGGTCGTACCATCGAATACGAAACCATCGATAATATTACTCGGGATGATGTGGTTGCCTTTTATGAAAAATACGTGCGTCCTGAAAACATTATTTTAGGAATTGTGGGAGATTTTGAGCCACAGGCCATGAAATCTTTAATCGAAAATACTTTTGGAAAATGGCAATCTAATACCCCAGAGCCTGAGATAAAGATTCCGTCAGCCACACAAAAACAAGGTCAGGGGGTCTTTTTTGTCAATCAACCTCAACTGAACCAAAGTAATGTGTTACTGGGGCATTTAGGGGGTAAATTAGACAGCCCTGATTATCCGGTTTTGGCGGTGGTCAATGGTGTATTAAACGGGTTTGGGGGTCGTCTGTACAATAATCTGCGATCCCGTCAAGGCTTAGCTTACACTGTTTATGGGTTTTGGAGTGCTGGTTACGATTATCCTGGGATGTTCATTGCTGGGGGTCAAACTGCTTCTGAAACTACGGTACAGTTTATTACTTCTTTACTCGAAGAGGTTAAACGAGTACAGACCACTGCAATTACTTCTGATGAATTAGACTATGCTAAAGAGTCGATTTTAAACTCTTTTGTTTTTAAGTTTGAGAATCCAAGTCAAACTTTATCTCGTCTCATTACCTATGAATATTACGGGTATCCTCAAGACTTTATTTTCGACTATCAGAAAGGAATTAAAGCAACTACCATTGAGGATGTACAAAGGGTTGCTCAAGAATACCTAAAACCAGAAAAGATTGTCACTTTTGTAGTGGGGAATGAAAAAGAAATCAACCCTCCTTTATCTCAACTAGGACAAACTGTGACATCTATTGATATAACCATTCCTGAAGCTAAAAGTTAACACAAAACTTGCAGGGGCTTAATAATATGAAGCCCCTTTTTAATAGATGATCTTCTTAGACATTCATCTGTTTTGTCCTACGAGGTAGATAAGAAGAGTGGATTTGGTATTAGCAAGACTTGTGTTGAGTTTCTTGAAGTATGGTAACCTTTTGTATACAACTTGTTGATCACAAAAATAACTAATAAGAGATAGAGTCCCCGTCTTTGAGATAAGGACCACCTTTGACAACCAGGCGATCGCTACTTTGAACCCCTGCCAGAATTTCTATTCGTTGATCGGAGAGGATTTCTCCAACTTGGACAACACTAGCTTTTACCTTATCGTCCGGTTGTACCTTGTACACTAGATAGGTTCCGTCTGTTTGGGGTAAAACCGCTCCCATTGGGGCTGTGAGAACTTGACTCTTATTGGTTACGATCGCTGCAGATAAAAACATTCCTGGTTTCAGGGAATTTGTCTCCGCTAAATCAACTGCCACAATACCTTGACGGGACTCCTCGTTAATAATGGGTTCAATTTCCCTTACCCTTCCCTGAATTTTTAGACTACTGTTGGCATCAGAAGTTATGGTCACAATTTGCCCAGGACGAATGAGGGTTAACTGGGTTTCAGGAACTTTAACTTGCAATTCTAAACGTCCATCCTCAATAATCGTAAATAAGGACTGGGAGGATTTAGTAACATCACCTACTCGTGCGTCCCGTTTACTAATTTTTCCGCTCACGGGGCTGATTATCTTGGTGTCTTTGAGTCTAGCCGCATTAACCTGATACTGTGCTTTAGCCTCCGCTAATTGAGCTACCGCCTGAGCAATAACCTCTGATCTCGGACCCTTTTCTAATTGAACAAGTCGTTGTTGAGCCTCTTGAGAACTAGCTCGCATTTGTTGTAGTTGAGCCTGTTTGACCTGTGCATCGTTGAGAAGTTCATCTAAGCGATCGCGGGTGATAGCCCCATCTGTTTCTAAGCTTTGATTCCTCTCCACCCGCTTTTGAGCCAGAGTTAAATCGGCTTCAGCTTGGGTAATCTGAGACTGAATTTGTTTAACAGTAGCGCGAGCTTGGGCAATTTCTTCAACTCGATTTCCGGCCCTGAGTTCCGCTAGACGAGCTTCGTATTGAGCTACAGCAGCACGAGATTGTTGCAGTTGAGCTTGTTCTACTGAATCGTCTAAAGTTGCCAATAACTGACCTCTTTCGACAAAATCCCCTTCATCGGCGGATATTTGCTGAATTTGTAATCCCACGGCAGGAGAAAGAATGGGAATTGACTCAAAAGGTGCAACGGTTCCGGTTGCTTTGAGGGTTTGATCAACAGAATCGAAGGACACCGCCGCCACCGTCACTTTTTGAGCAGGGGATTGAGACTCATTTAAGCTAACTGGAGTCGAATTTGGGGTGCTTTGGGGAGAAACTGCCACAAATCTAGTTGCTACTAAGGTAACGACAACCCCAATCCCTACACCGAAGATAAGTTCACGTATTCTTATTCTTGAAGGGTTTTGAGGTTGGGGTAATTCTTCAGACCCAATGTCAAATTGAGAGTATTCGTCGTTGGATAAGTCTCTGGTCATAGGGATTTCTCGGTAGTGTCACGGTGACAGTTTAAGTTTTGTAAATAATTATTACAAATGCCTTTACTACATATTAGCAACCTTCTGGGACTTTTATTTGTGATTGCGCTTTTTTGTGATGGTTTTGAGATAGTGAAGAAAAAGTCTAAAATTGTCGTGTAAAAATAATTACCCCTAATTAGCAACTGGCGAACCCGAAGGGCGCAAGGGAAAGCGCAAGGCATGAGTAATAAAGCAGGACTTAAATTTTATTTTGTTCCATTGAGTCATCTAGTAAGGCTTTTAAGCGGTGTCCCGATCCCAGTCAAAATAGTTGTTATGTAGTGAAAAAATGTCTTGAAACTATGATGAAACAATAGCGATCTCTCAATTAAACGAGTAATTTTAAAAAATTTCTTTTTTTCAATGGATGAAATTTTCTTAAGAGCTAAATTTTCTCTAACATGTTCCATCTTTGTCATTCCCACAAGCGCACTAGAAAGATGGGGAGTGCTTCTAGTATATTGAAGTTTACGTTGATAATCAGTTTTAAGGTTGTTGTCAAAATCGGAAAATATATGTTTAGGGACCTTTTTATTGAGTCTCTGTCGATCAATCGAATTGCTGGCCACAGGAAAAATGTTTAAACGAGAAGCTGCCTCTAAAATGGACACTGCTTCTCCATCAATTTTCTGGGTCGGCAAAACCAGTGCTTCAAGCATAATCATATTAATGGGCAGTTGAATAAACTGGAATTTGTCTTTCTTATTGCGGGTAGCAGCCACCTCTTGAGCAATAGATTTAATCTTTTGTAAATCTAGATATCTTTTAGAAGTTGGAGACAGACGAAAGCCCCTCCAAGTTGCTAGACCATAAGCACCAATTTTCCCAGATGCAACGGCATCTTCCATTACCTCAAAAGCCTTTCTTAATTGATCGTAGAATACATCAGGTGCAAATTTTAAGAGCTGTACTTCTGGGTTGTGGATGTAATAAATATCGATAGTCTCAACTCCAAGATTGACAAGGCTACGATCCAATTGGTCTTGTAGATACTCTGGGTGCATGCAGTAAGCAGTGTTAACAAGATCATTCTCATCGATGCTAAACCTGCTGGGTTCAACATAATTCTGAGCAAACCACTCAACGCACTCAACGTGATTTTCTTTTGGATGTGGTAATACTCCGCCTTTTGTGCAGATCACAAGTTCATCTCTTGAGACTTCTCCCAACTCAAGAAGATTGCGGATGCCATCTCTTATGCTGCATTCTGCTTTCTCCTGAGCATAGCAGATGGCAGAGTCAATCATGTTAATACCACTGCGGATTGATTCTTCGATCGCTTTGGTTACAAGACCTAAGCTGTGATCTTCTAATCGATTATTGTAAGTACCAATACCAAGAGAACTCAAGGTAAGTTCTCCAACTTCATTAAAGAAAGTTTGATGACAATTTTTTAGGTGTCTTTCTCTATAACGCTGGGTTCCTTCTTTTGTCGCTTTTCCTGAAATTTTCATTTTGGATTACCTCTGTGTGAAAAATTGTGCAATGCACTTCTATTAAAATGGGAAAGGATTGAGATTTTATATTGCAATGGATTTTAGACAGAGGGCGGATGTAAAAAACCACTTTCTATTAGATAAGAGAAGTAGGTAGTCAATAACTTTGCATCTGCTGGGGGGCAAACAAGGGAAGTATTCGCAAGTCCATCTGCTGTATTCTGACAATTAAGCGCTAATGTTTTTTGGTCAGGAGGTTGTTGTTGTTTTGATGGAGCGTTTTCAGAGGCATTGTTAGCCTTGTTTCGAGTTAAAATGGGGAGCAGAGAATATAAGGGATTATCTGTAGTATTTTCAGAGGAACTCGTCAATTCTGTTTGCCACTGATCAGAAGACAGACGCTTGAGTGAGTAACCAAACTCATTTATCCAGTCAAAAAGCTGACAATAGCTAATAGGTTGATGATTGCATAGATGAAATATTTTGCTTAAAGATTCTTGTCTCATTGACAAATGAATGACTGCTTTGCTCACATAGTCTACAGGGGTCATATCTACAGCAATGTCCAAATCTGGTGCGCAATTAATCTGTATAAAACCTCTAATCATTCTATAAAGACGATCGTCTTTGTTACAGACACCTGTTTCACTATGGCCTGATATCCGTCCCAACCTGTAAATGGAAGTGGGAATTCCTCGGTCGTGTGCAATGGTAATTAACTTCTCGGCAACCCACTTAGTTTGAGGATAACCATTAGAGGGTATATATTGATGACTAAAGTTAGACAATTGTGCAATTTCTGTGACTTTAGCATGGTTTTGGGAAGATAAAACACTTACAGTTGAAATGTAGTTAATTGGTTTAACTTTGACTTTACTAGCCAATCTGATAATTTCTTCAGTTCCAAGAACATTAGCAGCTTTTAAGGTAGAGTATGAATAAACAAGATTAACTGACGCGCCATTATGATAAATGACATCAATTTTATGGATCATCATTTGGAACTGTTGCTCAGAAAGACCCAAAAGAGGCTTAGACAAATCCCCAATTACAGGAACAATGCGATCGCTAAAAGATTCATGCCAAAGCAAACTAGATTCAAGATGCTTTTGGAGCCTATTCATTCCTGATTCAAGGTCAGCAGCTCGTATCAAGCAATAAATAATAGCGTCAGTTTGTTGTAGGAGTTCATAGAGTAAGAAAGCTCCAACAAATCCTGTTGCTCCAGTCAAAAATATATTGGATGGTTGATCCACAAACTCAATAGAGGTTTCGGGATAGATCGTTTCATCTAAAACCGCTTCAGCTTTTAAAAATTCTAGGGTAATTTTCCCATCCCCTAAAGTATTTTCTGTTTGAGAAACCTCTTGGTTGACTTCAATCTTATTATTTATGGTTGCCACCGTAGCTAATTCAGCGATAGTTTGGTGTTCAAAAATGTCTTTGAAGTCCAAGTCTAATCCTGCTCTATTAGCTTTGGCAATAATTTGCGTACCAAGAAGGGAATGTCCTCCTAATTCAAAGAAGTTATTATTAATCCCTACTGTTTCTATGCCTAATGTTTCTGACCAAATACCGGCTAACAATTCCTCAATGGGTGTTGAGGGTAAGACTATATCCTCTGACGAGACGAGTATTTTTTGAGGTGCGGGTAATGCTTTGCGATCAATCTTGCCGTTGCTAGTTAGTGGTAATTCTTCTAAACTGACAAAAATACTAGGAATCATATAATCTGGTAGCTTGGCTTTCAGAAATTCCCTTATTTCTTCAATTTTAAGCTTCATATCTGATTTTGAGACTATATAAGCTACTAAGCGTTTATCTCCTGGTGTCTCTTCTCTGGCAATAACAACCGCTTCAATTACTGTTGGATGTTGAGCTATCTGCGCTTCTATTTCTCCTAGTTCAATGCGGAAACCTCGTATTTTTACCTGGTTATCTAATCTTCCTAAAAATTCAACCTTCCCATCCGCTAGATAACGCACACGATCGCCAGTTTTGTATAAACGCTGGTGAGGTTGATTGCAAAAAGGGTTAGTAATAAACCTTTCTTCTGTTAATTCTGGACGATTAAGATATCCTCTGGCTACCCCTAAGCCACCAATATACAGTTCTCCTGGTATTCCCATCGGGACAGGCTGAAGCTGCCTATCAAGAATGTACAATTGGGTATTATGCTGGCGTGGGGACACGAATACCTGAAAGCCTTACCAGATGACGAAAAGAGCCA
>NZ_JARVCN010000098.1:0-10509 GCF_038442745.1 Crocosphaera sp. Alani8 | reverse complement strand
TATCATCCCGACACTGACCTACGGTACAGTGCGGGGCTTCTCGGCGGTAAGCTAAAAAGTAAGGTGGGCAATACCCACCCTACGACCTAATGACGCAGACCGAACATTATATCCCGAGGAAAAGTTGTCGGATTCCCATTACTTTCTAACCGTCGACGTAACTGTTGTAATTTAGCTTCTTGTTGGGGTAAATTATCTACTAATTGATATGGTAAAACCCTTTGTTCTAGAGAAAAACTAGCCAACGTTCCAGCAGCAGCACCCACAGACCATTCAAACCCATGCACCCGATAAGCCGCCGCCGCAATGTTACTGGTGGCAATACTCTTACCCGATACAATTAAATTATCCACTTTTTGGGGAATTAACGCTCTTAAGGGTATTTGTGCAGGATGGGCCCCACCATGAGCCACACGAACCCCTGATCTTTCGCTATTGCCTGGTTTTTCTGGGGGAGATAAGGCCATACAGGGATGAAAATCGATCATATATTGAGCAACCCCCACGGAGTCAGGATAAACCGTTGCATGGGTGCGTCGAGTTACCATATAGGATGGACGTTCGTTAGGGGTAACAAATTTCGATTCTAAATTAGCGATGGTTGACCACACCAACTGATACATGGGACGGGGTAAGGAAGTCCGATAAAAATCGTGCCAATAATCTTTAGTAGAAATGTCGATTTCATTGATAGCAAACCCTTGAGGATGATCGTGAGAAGGTCTGCCGATAATGCGTCTTCCCTCCCGAATATAGGGGTATTTCGATAACCCGTGAGCGGTTCCCATTGGAGAATCTAACCCTTTTAAAAGGCGATGATTGGGTGCTGGCCTTTTGGTTCCGTATCCTAAACGAGAGTCTGTGGTTCCCGCAACTAACCAATAGTAAAATCCTTTAGATATCTCTTCACCTTTCCGTAAAGCTTCGGTGCGAAGTCCCCCTTTCCAACCTCCCGGTTGAAGTTGTCCTGTTTGTTCCAGTTGTCTACGACTATAAACCAGATTATCTTGGGAGGTTCCCGGACGGTAATCATTGCCCCATAACCAGTTTTGCATAGAAATGTCCCCAGGTTGGGGTTCATGCACCTTCATTGGTCCAACTCTGACTAATTTTCCTGGTTGGGGAGTCCAGATTCGTCGATAGGTAAAGACCAAATCAAAATAGGCCAAACGGCGATCGCTGTCGTAACCGTAGTAGGGTTGGTATTGTTCGTAAAAGGGAGGTTTGGTCTGGGGTTGAGGGGTTGCAGTCCTTTCCATAGCAAACGGATAGGTAAACCCTTGGACGCAATAGTTATCCCCTTTTTCAGTGGGAGAAGAGGGGTTGAGGTGGTCACGGGGGTCTAGTCCTAAACGGTAGGGAACGTCTGCTAAAGCGACTATTTCACCTGTTTCTGTGGCTTCTATAACAAACCAATCTGTGGCACTTCCTTGTTTAGATTTGGACTCGAAACGAATAATTTTTTTATCAAACCGTTGAGAATCTTCGTAACTGTAAGCGTCTTCAATGGTTTTAGAAAGGGTTTCTTTATTGAGGTGACCGGCAGCCGCTTTGGGACTATGTTGAATAGCGATCGCACTTTTTATTAACTTCCCATCTTCGCTTAATTCTATATCTTTAATCACTGTGGAAGGAAACCATTTTAAGGTTCCTCGTCCCATTTGTTGGGCTTGTTTTAATTGTTGATGCAATAACTGATGACCGTGATAAGGAACAAAGCAACTCTCACTAACCCAACACTCTCCAGGGTTTTGTCTCTTGTAAAGCTGAGCAATATTGTTTCTTAAAAGGTTGTATCCTCTGGGGAAATGTTGTTGCGATCGCTGTTGTTTTCCTTCATCTAAGGCTGAGGTTCCCTGTGAGGAAATTTGTCCCCCAACCCAGTCGGTAATTTCTGTTAAACAAACGGTTTTTCCTGCTAATAAACCTTCGTAAGCAGCGGCTGAACCAGATAAACCTGCTCCAACGATTAACATATCACAATTGACTGTTTCTTGCGGATTCCGTGGGGCAGCAAAAACGGGTGCAGTGGATTCCAAAGCTATAACTCCCAAAGACAAAGCCGCTAAAATTTGCTTTATAGGTCGAATATAATGGGTAACTTTTTTTGACAATAATTTCTCGGATTTCTGCTGATTTCTCCAGAATTGTTTCATAATTATTTTGAGTGTGTGAGTGTAGGAATCCATTAGATTAACTATTGTGAAGATAAATAGTCAATCGTTTATTTTTGTTGTCTTTTGTTCTCTTAGTCTAGAAAGGCTTTAATTGAATACTGCAATCTTTTAAGTCTTTTTTCAGATTGTTGATCAATCTTTCTATAAATCAACAATCATCCTTAATTACTCAATGGTTTGTATAACTTTTTATGGATTTTAATATTTTTTAATTGATTAATTATAGTTAATTTTGTATGATCACTTTACTATTTAAAAATCTATGAACTAGATAACTTTTTAATTTTTAAATTACTCACTTTAACCAATAATGCAACTCTAGAGGATTTTCTGCGTCTCCACATAATAGCTGAGATTAATAATAGATGGATCGCTTATACTATGCCTCGTCCAACTTCCCCTATTTCTTCCCCTCAAGGAAAAAAAATCGCACCTCGTCGGGTCAAAAATAATAGGAAACCAGTCAATACGGTTTCAAGACGACAAAGAAATACTAAAAAAGAACTATCTAATCAGTCGAGAGGATCTCGCACCAACCCTTCAAAACGTTCCCCTAACCTATTAACCCGATTTTTACTGTATATTTTACGTATTGGTATTATGGGTGTGGGTGTGGGTGCGATCGCAGGAACCACCTTAACTATCATTAATCCTCAAGATATTCTGGCAGCTTATTTAAAGGTTTCTCAACTGGTTAAACTGTCACCACCAGAAGTAGAAGAAGAAAAACCAACAGAAACAACACCTATCAATAAAGCTACCGTTCCCGTTAGCGAAGAATTAGTTGATCTCAAAGAAAAATTACAAAAAATTGATGCCGAATATCCCAACGTTACACCCTATGCTTGGTTTTTAGACCTAGATAATGGTGCCTATGTTACTTACAATGGAACCCACGTTGTACCGGCCGCTAGTACCATAAAAATACCCATCCTAGTTGCATTTTTTGAAGAGGTTGATGCAGGAAACATTAACCTAGATC
This sequence comes from Crocosphaera sp. Alani8, assembly GCF_038442745.1. Classification (NCBI taxonomy): domain Bacteria; kingdom Bacillati; phylum Cyanobacteriota; class Cyanophyceae; order Chroococcales; family Aphanothecaceae; genus Crocosphaera; species Crocosphaera sp. Alani8. Next base: position 7,350 of record NZ_JARVCN010000098.1, on the reverse strand, counting down.
AAATGCTAACAATGGATAAAGAAGTGATGGTTAGTGGTTCAGGGAATATGCAGTATATGCAAGTTGGTAAAAAATTTCCTGCCCTAGAAGTGGCTACTAAAATGATAATTATTAGTGATAACACTGCCACAGAAATGTTAGTTAGACAAATGGGTGGCAAAGAAGTTATGAACCAACGTTTCAAAGAATGGGGTATGAAACACACTGAAATTAACAATATTTTACCCGATATAGAAGGTACAAATAAAACCAGTTCAGAGGACTTAAGTAAACTTTTAGCTAGGGTAGAAAGAGGCGATTTAATTAGTGCCAGATCCCGCGATCGCTTAATAGCAATTATGGAAGGAACACGCACTCGAACTTTACTACCCCAAGGATTAGAAAAACAAGCTAACATTGCCCATAAAACAGGGGATATTGGTACGATTATTGGAGATGCTGGTATTATTGATATCCCCACAGGAAAGCGTTACATTGGAGCCGTTTTTGCTAGGAGAGCTTATAACGATGTAGCCGGTCGTCACATGATTCAAGATATTTCTAGAACAGTGTATCAACACTTCAAATTTTATCAACCTCGTCCTGTTCCTAAAGAGATTAAAAAACCCGTTGAAAATCAATCTCAACCAGAATAGAAACTTAAAAGGCTGCTTCTAAATAATCCAATAAAGTTAGCTGATAGCCTTTCCATGCAATAGTTTGACCTATTTTAGTTACAAAATTATTGTTCTCAGTATAATTCTGGGAGCAAGGTTTGTGGTGAACTAAAGCGACATCAAAACGACAAGAAAATTCAGAAAAATGGGGATATTCTCCTAAAAAATAATCTGCTGTTTGTCTAATTTTGTTTTGTTTTTGAGGATTAATTGCTAATATCCCATTTTGATCCCAATTCCTATTTTTTCTAGTTTTTACTTCAACAAAAATAAGCAAGTCTAGCTTATTATGTTGAGCGATAAGATCGATTTCTCCATAAGGCGATCTCCAACGATCCTGTAAAATGTGCCAACCTCGATAAATTAACCATTGAGCTACAAATTGCTCGCCAATTTTTCCAATAGAAGTCATTAAATTAGTCTTCAATGTTAGGTTTTTAAGTGTTGCTTTGTTTCAAATAGTTAGCGATTTTTTCAATTAGGGATAAACCAGCAATGGAGTTTCCTTGTGCATCTAGAGGAGGACTATAACAAGCGATCGCTCCTTGTGCTGGTACTATGGATAAAATACCACCACTAACCCCAGATTTAGTAGGAAACACAATTTTTTGAGCAAATTTCTCTGATGCTTCATAAAGTCCGCAAGTAGTCATAATGTTATTAACAAGTATGACATTTTTGGGGTTAATGTTTGGAGAATTAACTAATAATAAACCCAACTTTGCTAAATCAATAATACTTCCAGAAATGCAACAGATTCTATTGTAAGTGTCTAGGGTTATGTCTGGATTTTGTATATGGTTTCTTTGATTTAACTCTTCAAGAATTGCTTTATTGCGAATATTAGGCAAAGATCGCACTGAATCTAACATAGATTGATCTACAAATAAATTACATTGACTTTGTTTGTTTAACCACTGTAGCAAGTTATAACATTTTTTCTCACTATCTTTTCCAGGAATCAAAGATGCTAAAGTTAATGCACCACTATTTATCATGGGATTACGGGGAAATCCCTCATCTAATTGTAATTGTTCTATAGAATTAAAGGGATATCTAGATGGTTTAGAACCCACTTTTTTAAAGATAAATTTTTCTCCTAATTCTGATAATAAGTAAAGTAATAAAAAAGGTTTGATAATACTCATTAAAGGAAACTTTCCCTGACAGTATCCTTGATTTAGAATATTATTATTTTTAGTTATAATGCAAATCCCTAATAAATTGGGATCGGTTTCTTGTAATAGAGGAATATAATCAGGTAAATCACCTGTACTTTTCTGTTGAGAAACTTCTATTAACCAGTTAGATAATTGTTCTGAAGATAGAAAAGATAATTGTTTCATATTTCTTATTTTGATATTATTCTTTAAAAATCAACAAGAATTAACTATATCTACATCAATTAAAAACTAAAAATATCGCTCAGTCTTTGACGAATCCAAACCACAGGATTTTGAAGAGATTCATCATCTATTAAACCCATTTCTTGCAAACTATTTCGGTATTCTTCTAAAGTTTCTTGACGTTTAGCTAATTCTGAGGCAATTTCTTTTGCTAAGTAAGGGTATTGATTTAGGAGGTTTTGGAAACATTCTTTTGCTAATAGGAATAAATGAGTATCCTCTGATGCAATCATAGTAGTAGGATAAGGAACTTCTAAGAGTAAAGGTAATTCTCCAAAATACTCTCCTTGATTGAAAGTAAATAGAAGACGACTAACTTTTGTGGTTTCATATATAGCTTGCATTTGTCCTGATAAAACAATACAAAAATGACTTCCGTATTCTCCTCTATTGATAAAAATTTCTTCTTTTTTTAAATAATGACGACTGCCAACTTCTATCAACTTTCTTAATTCTAGTTCGTTTAGGTGTTTAAAACAAGGAAAACTTTTTAGGGAATCTTTTAAAGTTATATGATTGGATGAGGATTGTTTGTTAGAGACTTCGTGAAAATTATTTGAGGGGAATGATTCAGTATTTTTTAACCATAACTCTCGCTGAGGAAAAGGAATAGATATACCTCCCTGACGGAACTTATATTCAATAATAAAATTTAGTGAACTTTTGATAGACTGACGACGTTCAATATTAGCAACCCAAACCCATAATTCAAAAATTAAAGCATTATCTCCATATTCGATAAAGACGACTTGGGGAGATGGATAAGTTAATACTTCTTGTTCTAAAAAAGCTGATTCTAGTAACAACTCTGTTACTAGTAATAAATCACTGTTGTAAGCAACACCAATAGATATTTCAATTCTTCCATGACAGTTTTCGTAGTTCCAATTTTCTACTGGTAGACTGGTTAAATCTGTATTAGGAATCACTAATTGAGATCCTTTAAATGTTTTAATAACTGTAGACCTTAAAGATATTTCTTGAATGTATCCTAAATGACCTTGAAATTCGATTAAATCTCCAACTTTTAGTTTACTTTCTCCTAATAATGTTAACCCACTAACTAAATTTTTAGTTATTTCTTGTAACCCAAACCCAATACCAACCCCCAAACCTCCCACAACAACAGCAAAGGATGCTAAATCTAATCCTAAACCTTGTAAAACAATGATATATCCTAATGTTCCTAAACTCAAACTACTGAGAGTTCCAATGACTTCTCTAGTTCCTTCATTAATTCTTAAAGCAACTAATAAATAGTTCTTTAGAAATCGCTTAGTTCCTCTAGCAAGAATACTAACTAAAATGAGTAGTATTAATGCTTTTAGTACCCATAAAATAGAAATTTCTTCTCCTCCTACACTAAGTAAAGGTGTAGAAAAAGTTTGCTGAAACCATTGTTTTATAATTAACCAGTAATTGTACATCGTTAGTTAGGATATAAAGTTGGAATTTCAGCAGGTTTGAAACGGTTGTACGTATTCACTAATTCATTAACTGCTAATTTATCCAACCAATAAATAGGATAGTTTTCATCACTTATTTTTTGCCAATAACTAGGTTCAAGATAAATCTCATAGTCATCATTTTGATTGAGATAAAATTGAAAGAAAGCAAGAGATTTTGTATTATTATAGACTGTAAATAAATTATCATCTACATCTTTAAAATCAACCAAGAGATTAATTAAATTATTAATTTCGCCATCTTGTTTAGGAGTATTCAAAAAATGCGCTTGACCTTCCATTACGAATAAATATTTATCTTGACTTTTGACCCAAGCAAAGGTTCTAATTTGTTCAATAATAGGAGGAGTTGCAGGATCATGTGTCCCTGCACTAATGATGATAGGAATATCAATTTTACTGAGTCCTTGAGAACCAAAAATCACACTATTAACTGGATTAATAATAGCGATCGCAGCTACTCTTGGATCGCGAAAATTATACTCTTGTCTGGGTAAATCTAAGGTTTGACATTGTAATAACATAGATAAATTAGCTTCCCAGACTTGGCGATCGCAATAGTTCTTAATGTTTTGAAAATCCCAGGTTGCACCAGCAACAGATAAAGCAGTATAACCCCCAAAAGAATGACCAATAACCCCCACCTTTTCTAGATTTAATTTATTATCAAACTCTGTTTTATTCCTCTTTTCCAATTCATCTAAAATATAGGTAACATCTAAGGGACGATTAATAAATTCTTGCAAATCATACAATTCGCGAGAATAACCATTTAACATATCTTCTAACTGTTGTTGATCACTACCAATATGCTGAGGAAGAACTACTAAAAAACCATAAGAAGCTAATTTTTTTCCTAATGAACTAAAATCATTAGGATGGGAACCTAACCCATGTGAAACAACAATAACTGGTGCTTTTTCTAATTGCCAAGCTTTAGGTTGATAGAGATGCATATCAAAACTTCTTTGGCGATTTTCATCAGTCAATTTAATAATCTTCACTGGATTAACTTCATATATTCCCCGCTTTCTGATATCTGGTAATTTGGTGTAATCTATATTTGATTGGCTAATTTCTTGCTGAGAAATAACAGAAGCATTTTCTGTTAAGGAATTAGTTGCTAGAGTTAAGCGTTTTTGATAGTCTAAAGTCTTTTGAATTTCCTCTAAATTAAGCTGAACATCAGTCGCTAAATGGTTTAAAATATTAATTACACTAAAGCCTTTTTCCGAGTCTAAAGCCGCCTGAACAAAAGCACCCCTTAATAGATATTTACCATTGCTACCTCCAGGAAGAGAAACTAAAATACCCAGTCTTTCTAAGAGAATTTCTCCCGTAGGAGTATTAAGAAATTTAGATAATTGCACCCCATCCACAGGGTATTGAGTAACTAATACTTCTCGTAATGTTTCCCGTTGGTTTTCTTTTAAACCTGCAGTTTCAAAATAAAATTCTAACTCTTGATTAATAACTCCTTCATTAGCAAATTTTTCTAACGAACTAACTTCAAGGGTTAATTTTAAAGATTGCCAAATAATGTTGATTCTATCTGCCGCAAAACTAGGTAAACTAACACACAGACAAGAAAGACTAACCAATAATAAATATTGCCATTTTTTAGTTATTTTTAACATAGACATAATCAATAAAAAATACTATAAAATCCAGGTATAAAAGACGTTACTAATTGCAATAGTAACGTCTAAATTGATTAACCTTCAGATATGTTTGCTTCTACTACATTTTCAGCAAAACTTTGATAAGCTTCTCCAATTTGTTTTGCCATTGAGTCAGGAAAAACATGAAAATTATCCCCTTTCAAAGCTTCTAAAATTGCTTCTGCAACTAATATAGGGGGTTCTGCAATTTCCGTTAAACCAGCAGAATCACCCATATCTGTAGCGATGGGACCAGGATGAATACTCAACACCCTAATTCCTTGTTTACCGAGTAATTCTTTGAGAGATTGGGTAATAGAATACGAGGCCGCTTTTGAGGCACAATAAGCAGAAAAATCGGGGAAAGTTTTCATAGAAACTACAGAATTAAGCTGGCAAAATACACCACTACCATTCATTTCTAAAATAGGAGCAAATGCTTTTGCCATTGTAACTAAACCATAAACATTGATTCTAATATGAAATTCTAAAGACTCAATTATATTTTCGTTTAACACTTCTCCTAGTTTTAAAACACCAGCATTATTAATAACAATGTTAACATCTTTGGCAATTTTAGCAGCTTCATAAATAGAAGCATCATCTCCTAAATCAACTGTCACAGGTACAACTTTTTGCCCATATTTATCTACCAAAGGTTTAACACTGTCTATGTTACGAACAGCTGCATAAACTTTAGCTGCACCATGTTCGATAAAAAATTCTAAGATTACTTTACCGATACCTCGGTTAGCACCTGTTACCAAGACAACTTTATTGTTGATATCGTAACTCATAACTTGCCCTCCTAATTTTGTCTAAAATGATTTAAATAGTGGTCAAAAAACTAACAATAAAAGATTATATTTTTTAACCACAAATAACTAATTAAAAGCTATTGTCTACCACTAACTCACTTAGAGGTAACTGTCCAGGTTTTGGCCAAGCATCTTTAACCTTTTTCCCAATAGCAACCATTGGACCGATGACATAATCATCCGGTAAATTGACTAATTTAGCAATCTCATCGAGATCAAAACCAATCATGGGACAAGAATCATAACCCATTTCTTTAGCTGCTAACATTAAAGTTTGCATTGCCATACCAATAGAACGCTGTGCTTCATCTCGCTGTAACCATTCTCTTTCTTCGTGAAAAGGTCCCATCCAATTAACTAATAATTCCGCAACTTGTTCCGGTGCATTTTTCCAATAACGTTGAGGTTCTTTTTCCCAAGCTTTCATGTCTGCTGTAAATAAAATAAGTAAAGAAGCATCGGTCATTTGTGCTTGGTCATTACCAAATTCTTTACGAATTTTTTGTCTCAATTCTGTATCCCTTAGCACAACAAAACGCCAATGTTGAATATTAAAACTACTGGGAGCTTGAATGGTTGCTTCTAGTAATTTTTGCTCTTCTTCGGGGGTTATTTTATGGTTAGGATCATAAGCTTTAACAGAACGGCGTTGATAAATTGCCTCTAAAGTATTCATGGGACAAAACCTCTTGATAAGTTTCAGAGTAAGTTGATAATTAAGCTAAATCAAACAGTAAAAATTCAGTCTCGTCGCTATTGCCAATTAAGTTAATTTGCTCTTCTTGAGTAATAGCGACACCATCACCAATATTGACAGTTTGACCATTAATTGTTAGTGAACCTTTAGCAACTTGGAGCCAGAAAGAGCGATCGCTGTTAAGATTATGGTTAATGTGATCGCCTTTCTTTAAAACGGCCACATAAAGTTTCACATCTTGATGAATTTTTACAACATTATCTCTCTCATCACCAGAAGCAACTAATGTTAATTGTCCCTGTTTTTGGTGCAAATAAAAATGTTTTTCCTCGTACTCTGGTTTCAGTCCTTTTGTATTAGGAAAAATCCAAATCTGTAGTAAGTGAAGTGGGTCGGTTTTCGAGGCATTAAATTCGCTGTGAGCAACACCAGTCCCTGCAGACATTCGTTGTACATCTCCTGGACGAATAATGGAAGTGTTACCCATACTATCTTGATGTTGCAACGCACCATCCAAGACATAGGTGATAATTTCCATGTCTCTGTGACCATGACGACCAAAACCTTGACCAGCTTCGATTTTATCCTCATTAAGAAGCTTCTCAAAAAGTCTGGGGGGACTCGCCGAAAGTTAGGGGACAAAGAT
>NZ_JARVCN010000097.1:0-10575 GCF_038442745.1 Crocosphaera sp. Alani8 | reverse complement strand
GGTTTGATAAATCCCCCTCGTTTATAGTGCGGGGCTTCTCGGCGGTTAGCTAAATAATACTGCTCTGGGGACAAGTTTTATTTTGCTGTTTAGATAACCTTAAGTTTTACTCAAAACTTCCCATATACTTTGATTCAAAAAGGTTTTACTGTTTTGATCACTGGCATTTGTTCCAGGGGAACAGTAAAAGTAACCGTCGAGCCGAGTCCTTCTCCCATACTATAAAATTCTACTTGTCCCCCCATCGCTTCCACTAGCTTTTGAGAAATGGCTAAACCCAGTCCTGTTCCACCGTAAGCTTTAGTGTGAGAACCATCCACCTGTACAAATTTTTCAAACAGTTGGTCTTGTTTGTCCAGGGCGACTCCAATACCAGTGTCAGTGACGCTCACTTTTACCAAACCAGGAAATTCTTGATTCTGGTGGTGTATTTTCTTTTTGACGATCTCTGCATTGACCACAACACTACCTTCGTGGGTGAATTTAATGGCATTACTGACTAAATTGAACATTACTTGTAGCAGTCGCTGATAATTACCAGAAACCATAATGGGGGTTAAGGTACTGGGTAATTTACTCCTAAACTCTAGATGTTTGCGTTGCGTCTGAGGGAGAGTAAACTTATCCACAGCATCGAATAATTCCGCAAGTTCAACGGCACCTAAATTAAGATCCATTTTACCGGCTTCAATTTTGGCAATGTCCAGAATATCGTTAATAAGATTGAGGAGGTGTAGGGCTGATTTGTGTGCTTCTTCCAGGAATTCTTGTTGTTCTTGGGCATCGTCAGCCATGCCGTCCAAAATCAGTTTGAGAAAGCCAATAATACCGTTAAGAGGGGTTCTCAGTTCGTGGGTGGTACTGGCCAAAAAGTCGCTTTTAAGACGGGATGCTTCTTCAGCGGCGAGAGTTGCTTGTTCTAATTCTTGATAAAGGGTGGCGTGAGCGATCGCTGTTCCTACTTGATCCGCTAATTCCTGAATCAGTTCGATTTCCCCTGGACTCCAGTATCGACTGCGATCGTATTGCTGTAAACAAATTAATCCGTTTCGTTGATTTTGATAAAAGGTGGAAACAATTAAATTAGATTGTATTTGAGAACTATTTTCCATCAATCTCTCAAAAATTAGGGGTTCCCGTTGGTTGAGGACTTTTTCCCACCACGGATCATCCTCTGGAATAAAGCGAACTCCTAATTCCGAAACACAACAGGGGTTACAGTATTCAGCTTTAACGTCTAAATATTCTTGCTGTGGTTCCATAGAAATCATCAAACAACGACTGACTTGTAACGCTTCTCCGAGACTATCTACGGTTTGTTGCCAGATGGTTTCTAAGTTGAGGGTGCGGCGAATTTGTCTGGCAATTTTAGTTAACAGTTTTTGATAGGGTTCAGGATGGGTGGGTAAAGCCGAATTATTGATTACACTTATCTCGTTATCTGCTAAGAAATGCCCCATAACAAGAACAGTGGTTACTGGTTTCTTTTTCTGTAAAATGGGGCTGATGACCAATTCTAGGGCAAAGGTTTGATTCCTGTATTCAAATTCACAGTAACACTGTTCGGGAATTTTTCTGTCTAGAACCCTTTTAATCCTTTTGTAATAGGCCTCTGGGGATACTGGTTTTAGGCTTTGTTCTGGAAAAAAACCAATAACATCTTCCGGTTCGATAGTTAATTGTTCCCCTATGTCTCCGTAAAATGATAGGTATTTCCCTGATCTGTCCTGAATATAAACTAACTCAGCCTCCAGGGCTTCCCACAGTCCAGGGTTTGTCATGGGGTTGGATGATGTCTCATCGGTATTGGAGGAAGGTCTAGGTATTTTTATCAAGGAACTCATGGGTCATTCTTCAAGGTAAAAAGATTGGCAGGGTATAGAAGTTAACTATTGAGAGAAAATATTTTTTTCCCGTCTCAAGCATCCTGTTCCGTTGTCATAGCATCATAAAGTTAGTATGCCCCAACATCAGAGAAACCTATCAATTATTTGAGGGTTGTAATAAGTAAAATTTTTTGGCGATTGCTTAAATTAGTCATTGTTGGGAATAATATTACGAGGATGAATAGCTGGTGTTCTTGAGGCTTTTCTACTATTAAATAACTCACTCAAGGGAATCTCCGCGTCATCTTGAACTAGATGCAGAGGATTAGGCTGTTGACTAATATACTTGGCATAACTAGAAGTTAAATAGGGACGAAACTCCTCATTCTCGGCAACATAAACCTCAGCAAAAGCCACTAAAAAAGCATTACCATAAGTATCAATTACTGTCTGATCAGGAAGTTTTAAATCTGGTAAAGAATCTAAAACCGCCTTCATTTGTGCATCCAACTTGGAAAAGTTAACGTGGGCTTGTCCTTCTATCAAAGCAAAGTATTTGTCATCTGTATTAATCCAAACAAAGGCTTGTAACTGTTCAATGGCAGCCGGGGTTGCCGGATCACTACTTCCGGCAGCTAAAAGAACAGGAATAGTAATTTGAGAAAGTCCTCTAGCACCAAAAACTGCGCTAGTAACAGGATTAATTACGAAAGCAGAAGTAATACGCTCATCTCGAAAATTATACTCTTTTCGAGGTAGTTCTAAAGCCCGACATTGCAACAGTAAAGATAAATTAGGCCCCCATAATTCCTGTCCACAAATCTCTTCTAAAGTGTCAAAATCTAGGTTTGCTCCGGCTAAAGCTAAAGCGGTATATCCCCCAAAAGAATGACCCATTGCCCCCACATTATTCAGGTCTAAACGTCCCTCAAATTCCGTTCTATTTCGTCTTTCTAATTCATCGATCACATAACTAACATCTAGGGGACGATCCACATATTCATCAACTTTAACAATCTCCCGAGAAAACCCTTGTAACATTTCTTCAAGCTGATTCAAATCGCTACCAGGATGTTGAGGTAAAGCAACCACATAACCGTAAGAAGCTAACTGTAAGACATCCTCTTTAAAATCTTCCGGACGAGAAGCTAAACCGTGGGAAAAAACGATCACAGGGGTTTTTCCCTCTCGCCATCGTTGCGGTTGCACCAAGACTACCTCAAACTCCCGTTCACGACTCTGATCGAATAATTTTAGTCTACGGGAGGGCCCAACCCCATAATCTCCCCTTTGACGAATATCTCTGATCTCACTAAAGTTAGGGACAGTCTCCTGTTCCCTTGTTTGAGCGGAGATGGTTTTCATTTCTGTGACAATAGCACTGGTTTCCTGTCCCAATAATTCTAAATAAGTAGCGGCTTTGAGAATTTCTTCCAGGTTGAACTGCATATTAACAGGCAAATGACGTAGAAAATTCAGTAAGCTCAATCCTTCTTCATCAAAAGCAGCTTGAACCATAGCCCCTCTAATAGCGTATAGTCCATTCCTTCCCCCCTGAATAGAAAACAAGTGACCAACTCGGTGTAAAAGTTCTTGTCCCATAGGACTATTGAAGAAACGAGAAACTTCTACAGGGTTGAGGTCAGCTTTTTTCAGTAATGCCTCTCTAAATGCTTCTTTTTCTTCCTCATTGACCCCGGCTAAATTCATATAGTAGGCTAATTCTTTATTGATTACCCCTTCATTAGCAAACAGTTCTAAGGAATCAACTCCCAAAGACAAGTTAAGAGGAGGGTAAATAAAAACAAGCCTTGACTGGGCATAAGCAGGAAAGACAGCTAGAATAGCAGCGAGAGTTCCTAAAGTAATATTTTTTAATTTTTTTTCTACAGGACTCTTTAGAGAGAATAAAAAACCAAACATATTTTTTTTACGAGGGCTATTACCACTAATTATTTTGTTTTTCAAATATAGCACTCTGCTACAACCCAATTTTCCCATTAAACTAGTAACTGTTTAATGGCAACAGCTTCAAAATTGACTAATAAGAAATTCTCACTCCTATGAACTCCAACACATTTACTTGGCATCCTTTAAAATTTTTACACCCACGTCACGACACTTGGCGTAGTCTTTTTTCTTGGGTTGGTTTATTGGTGGTTGCCCTAATTCTCTTGGTATTTAACCTCGATGGTTCTCCCTTACTAGACTCAGAACGCATTATCGGTCAATTGGTGGAAGAAATGGCACAAAAACCATTTTTATCTGGAGACTGGCTATTTCCTACCCTAGAAGGTGAACCTTACCATCAGCATCCCGTTTTAGGGTTATTTTTATTAACTCTAACCAGTGGGCAAGGGGAGATAATTCCTGGAAATCTTCGCTTAGTGGGAGCCATATTTGCCTCGGTTTCCGTGCCTTTGTTGTACGCAGTAGGACGGGAGATTTTTGTTTTCTGGCAACCTGCTATATTCAGTGCCTTAGTTTACTTAATGTTATTTCCAATAGTTCGTTGGAGTCGTCTAGCTATGTTAGACGGAATTGTTCTCTTTTGGTCAATTCTAACTGTGTTGTGTGTGCTGCGATCCCGTAGAGATTTTCGCTGGTCTTTGGCTGTAGGCTTAAGTTTGAGTGGGCTATTTTTAACCCAAGGATTAATTGGCTGTTTACTAACAATTGTTTTAATTGTTTTTTTGGCTTGGGACACCCCTAGACTTTTGAGTTCTATTTATTTTTGGATGGGGGTTTGTTTGGGAGTTTTACCAGCTTTAATCTGGTATTGGATGGAATGGTTGGTGTATGGACAACCATTTTTGAATGAGGTTTTTTTCCACTCTGTTAAAGTGAGTTCCCTTGAATTTTTTAGTTCATTAACCTACTATCCTGTAGCTATTATTAAATATTGTTGGCCTTGGCTTATATTCGCTTTTTATGGACTCAAACTAGCCCGTAAATCCCTAAACTGGGGATGGGCTAAATTAGTACTAGTTTGGGGTGGTTTTTATGGTGGAATGATTCTTCTTCTTCCCCTGGACGGTATGGGTTATCTTTTACCTTTTTGTCCTGTTTTAGCATTGACAAACGGAATAATTTTTCATGAAATCAAAAATTGGCCCCAATATAATTCCTATCCCAAATCTTGGTGGATGGTTTTATTGAGCCTGTCAGGAGTAATTGGTATTGTTGGCCTTGTTATTGCTTTACATTTTCCCTTTGATTTCAAATTAGTATCTGATCGGTCTGATCTTGCCTTACTATCTGAACGTTTATTTTGGGTTTTAACTTTAATAACCATTGCTTTGACCTGGGCTGTCACCTCTACTCTAATTATTCGACGGAATCCGCAATTTATTGAAGTATTATTGTGGGGAACATACGTTAGTTTGTTATTAGTAATTGGTTCACCTTATTGGACGGGTCATAATGTTTATTTCTAAGACTATCCCTGCCAAGAAACGAGAAATCCTCTTTTTTTTGAAAACCCCTTGCAATTTTCTGTAGGTTCTTGTTATACTAGTTAAGACGACGCGGGATAGAGCAGTCTGGTAGCTCGTCGGGCTCATAACCCGAAGGTCGGTGGTTCAAATCCGCCTCCCGCCATTAAAATCTAAACTCTTACCATCCTAGTAATAAACTTCGCAGGTCAAGCTTTGAGGCCTAATTAAGACCTTTGATCTTAGGAGCTAAGTTGCGGAAACCAGCTTTTCCTAGCGTCTTGAATTTTGATGCTAGGGCGATTTGTGCTGGAATCCCTACATATTGTAACCATGAAAGCCCGTAACCTGGATAAGTTCGGGAACCCGTACCCAGATAACTGTTGCCAGACCTCCCCTTATTTCGCTAAATTAGCACTCGTAAGGTTAGAGTGCTAAAAGTTGAAACAAAGCACTCAGTTTCAATTATAAACACCAGGAGGATTCGTTCATGGCAGCAATTAGTATCAACGTCTCTACCGTTAAACCCCTCGGCGATCGCATTTTTGTAAAAGTTAGCCCCGCCGAAGAAAAAACCGCAGGAGGCATCTTATTACCCGATAACGCTCAAGAAAAGCCCCAGATTGGTGAAGTTGTGGCAGTTGGACCCGGAAAACGCAACGACGATGGCAGTCGTTCTGAATTAGATGTCAAAGTTGGCGATAAAGTTCTCTACTCCAAATACGCCGGCACCGATGTCAAACTGTCTGGAGATGACTACGTATTACTATCGGAAAAAGATATCCTCGCTGCCGTTGCTTAATGAGATCATAGGCAACCCAAAAGCTACTTTGTTGACGTATTGATTCAGAATTGACCAAAAAGAGGCATAACCTATGGCTAAATCCATTGTTTACAACGAAGATGCACGTCGTGCTTTAGAAAGAGGTATGGACATCCTTGCAGAGTCCGTAGCTGTTACCCTTGGACCTAAAGGTCGTAACGTTGTTCTAGAAAAGAAATTTGGCGCCCCGCAAATTATTAATGACGGGATCACCATTGCAAAAGAAATTGAATTAGAAGATCATATCGAAAATACTGGAGTTTCCTTGATTCGTCAAGCAGCCTCCAAAACCAACGATGTCGCTGGAGACGGAACCACCACCGCTACTGTTTTAGCCCATGCGATCGTTAAAGAAGGTTTACGTAACGTTGCTGCTGGAGCTAACCCCATTGCTTTGAAACGGGGTATCGATAAAGCTACCGACTTTTTAGTAGAGAAAATCGCAGCCCACGCTAAACCCATCGAAGATTCTAAAGCGATCGCCCAAGTTGGTGCCATTTCCGCAGGAAATGACGAAGAAGTTGGCAAAATGATCGCTGAAGCTATGGACAAAGTAGGCAAAGAAGGGGTTATTTCCTTAGAAGAAGGAAAGTCCATGTTCACCGAACTGGAAATCACCGAAGGAATGCGCTTTGATAAAGGATATATTTCTCCTTACTTTGTTACCGATGCTGAACGCATGGAAGCGGTATTTGAAGAACCCTGCATCCTGTTGACAGACAAAAAAATTAACTTAGTACAAGATTTAGTCCCTGTCTTAGAGCAAGTTGCTCGTCAAGGCAAATCTTTAGTAATTATCGCTGAGGACATCGAAAAAGAAGCCTTAGCAACCTTAGTGGTGAACCGTTTACGGGGTGTGCTGAATGTGGCTGCAGTAAAAGCCCCTGGATTTGGCGATCGCCGCAAACAAATGCTCGAAGACATCGCTATTTTGACCGGCGGTACAGTTATCAGTGAAGATGCTGGCCTCAAATTAGAGAATACCAAGCTAGAAATGTTAGGATCGTCTCGTCGGGTAACTCTAACCAAAGACGACACCACCATTGTGGCAGAAGGCAACGAAGAAGGCGTTAAAGCCCGTTGTGATTTGATCCGCCGTCAAATGGAAGACACAGAATCTTCTTACGATCAAGAGAAGTTACAAGAGCGTTTAGCAAAATTATCTGGTGGTGTTGCTGTCATCAAAGTGGGTGCAGCTACCGAAACAGAAATGAAAGATCGTAAACTACGTTTAGAAGATGCTATCAACGCCACAAAAGCAGCCGTAGAAGAAGGCATTGTTCCTGGGGGTGGCACAACTCTTGCTCACCTTACTCCTACCCTAGAAGAGTGGGCTAACGGTAATCTAGCCAACGAAGAGTTGACTGGTGCTTTGATTGTAGCTCGTGCGTTGACTGCTCCTTTGAAGCGTATTGCTGAGAATGCTGGTCAAAACGGTGCAGTAGTTGCTGAGAGAGTCAAAGAGAAGGACTTTAACACTGGTTATGACGCTGCTAGTGGTGATTATGCTGATATGTTAGCAGCTGGTATTGTTGATCCTGCTAAGGTAACTCGTTCCGGGTTACAAAATGCTGCTTCTATCGCTGGTATGATTTTAACCACCGAATGTATTGTGGTTGATAAACCTGAGAAAGAAAAAGCACCTGCAGGGGGTGGTGGAGACTTCGACTACTAAACCTCAAAATTAAGGTAAAACAAACTACCCCAACTTTTCACAAGTCGGGGTAGTTTCATGGATGGAGAAATTACTAACTAATATAAAAGTTAATCGTTAAACCCAAAACTAGAATTAATTGTGCTGTTAAAATCACTATATAACTGGCAAATTTAATCCGTACTATTCCGAGCAACAAAATTAAACTAGAAATATTAAACAGAGAATTCAACAATAAAAACACTAAACCTGAACCGTACAAAATAGAGGATAAAAGCGGGGTTAAGAAATAAGCAGAATTGAGAGAATTGAAAGAAATTACTAAACCAAATACTGTCATTGCTAGTAGCTGGTTTAAAGGTGTAGTTCCCCATTCGAGAAGTTGCATTTGGGGTAGAAATGATTGGCAAACCGTGGCAATAGCAACTCCAACCACAAGGAGACTTCCCAACTCTATAAACTCTCTAATTATATTGTCAAAAAATAACCATAACTTTTGCCATATATCACTAGAATTGCTAACATTAACCTGATATTCGTAAACTAAATTACCTGAAGGATGAAGGGGTTTAAAGGTTTCTGAATGTGCTATGATTGTTCCAGAATGGACTAAAGCGGAACGGCTATTAACAGGAGATGAAGAATCTTCTAGCACGGCAAATTTCTCAGGATAAGCACTAAAAATTAAACCTACTACAATGCTAATCAACCAAACTCCTAAAATCCTTAAAAACACTAATCTAGGATAATCTCCTAGAACTTGCCAGCTATTATTAATAACAAAAGGGTTAACGGTGGGAGAAGCTACTAAAAAACTGACACATAAAGGAATGGGTAAACCTTGTAATAATAACCGTCTTACGATGGGGAGGTTGCCATACTGTCCAAAAGGTAGTAAAAACCCTAAACTACTGCCAATGATTACTGCTAGGATACGAGTACGGGGTAATTTAGCCACTAATTGATGTTCATCAACAAAAACTAATAACCCACTAGAAATGACAATACCAAGGAGAAGAAACGGTAAAGATATTAATAGATTACTAACAAATAAGGTGTAAATATATTTTAGTTGATCCATATTCAAAAAGCGATAAACGATAGGTGATAATTGATAATTAGTAGTCTTTACGGTAAGTCAATTATCAACTACCTTAAAGATCGAACTCAGGTTAACACACATTTTCTAGGCAAAATATCAACTAAATTTTTTAGAATTAGCGGCTTCTCCACAAGTTCGAGGAGTGGGAAAAAGTTTGCCTGGATTAGCTAAATTATCGGGGTTAAATACCTGTCTTACCCATTGCATGGTTTCTATATCTATTTGGTTAAACATATAGGACATATATTCATTTTTATCGGCACCTATTCCATGTTCGCCTGATAGACTACCTCCTAAATCTACACACAATTTAAGTATTTCTCCCCCTAATTCTTCTACTTCTTCCCATTGTCCAGGGATAGAATTATCGTACAAAATTAATGGATGTAAATTACCGTCTCCTGCATGAAAAACGTTGGCAATACTATAACCATATTCTGCACCTAAGCGATCAATTTGTTGCAACACATTAGCTAACTGTGTACGGGGAACAACCCCATCTTGAACAAAATAATCGGGACTAATATTCCCAGCTGCGGCAAAAGCGGCTTTTCTTCCTTTCCAAAGTTTTAAACGGGTTTCTACATCATTAGCTGATGTAATTTCCCTGGAGCCATTTTGACGACAAATATCAGCAACCTTTTCTTTGTAAGCTTCTACTTCAACGGATAATCCATCTAATTCTACTAATAAAATAGCCGCCGCATCTCTGGGATAACAATTGGTTTTCACCGTATCCTCCACTGCATTAATAGAGAAATTATCCATAATTTCCATACCAGCAGGAATTACCCCAGAATCAATAATATCAGCTACTGCTTGTCCGGCGGATTCAACTGTGGTGAAATCAGCTAAAACTACGGATATTGTCTCGGGGGTTTTGAGAATTTTTAAGGTAATTTCTGTTGCTATTCCCAAAGTTCCTTCTGAACCTACAAATAAACCGGTGAGGTCATATCCCGGCATTTCAGGAATGCTACTACCTACTTCAATAATTGAACCATCGGGAATAACTAATTTTAAACCTAAAACGTGGTTGGTTGTAACTCCATATTTTAGACAGTGAACTCCACCAGAATTTTCTGCTACATTACCACCAATAGAGCAAATAATTTGACTGGAGGGGTCTGGTGCGTAATAAAAACCGGCTCCTGTTACCGCTTGAGTCACCCAGTTATTGATTACCCCAGGTTGCACCGTAACCCGTTGATTTTCTAGGTCGATATCTAAAATTTGCTTCATGCGAGCAGTTACAATCAAGACGCAATCTTCTACTGGTAAAGCACCTCCAGATAATCCAGTTCCTGCACCTCTGGCCACCCAAGGGATTTGATGGTCATGACAGATTTTCACCGCTGCGGCCACCTCTTCTGTGGTGCGAGGTAAAACCACTACCGCAGGACGTTGACGGTAAGCTGTTAAACCGTCGCATTCGTAGGTTAATAGTTCTTCTTTACGACGAATTACCCCATCTTTGCCGATCGCTTTTTCTAAAGCTTTGATGATGGGCGGCCATTTTTGATCTGTTTGTTTAAAAATTCGATTTAATAACATTGGTTTATCATTAATTCTTATGTTTCATTCTAGCTGATGTGTTGCATCTCATATAGCAATCAGTCATTAGTGGTGAGAATTTAAGTCTGAAGTATGAGGGAACGGGAAACGGTTAAGGTGGTTAAGCGCGTGACGACTCCCGACACTGAACGGAGTACCGTTACAGTGCGGGCTTCTCCAAG
>NZ_JARVCN010000096.1:0-10628 GCF_038442745.1 Crocosphaera sp. Alani8 | reverse complement strand
AGAGAAAATTGATCAAAAAGGTAATTTTGGTGTTGGAGTTAATCAAGGAGAGATTAGTGGAAATGCCAAAATAGGGGGAGTCATTAATGAGGCACAACAACAAGACCTTGCTGAAGCGGCTACTGAAATTCAACAACTATTAGAAAAACTAAGTGAAACCTATCCCAGTAATAGCCAGAAAGAAAAAATGGTGATAGCTGGAGAGGCTATTGAAGAGATAGAACAAAATCCTTCACTAACCCAAAAATTACTAAGTGCAGTAAAAGCAGGGAGTGTGGCCGCCCTTGAATCAATGTTAAATCACCCTGCCGCTTCCTTTGTTATAGCTGCGCTAGAAGACTTAGAAGACAGTTAAGATGGCTCCTTTCACCTACTTATCTAATAAATTTATTATCTGGTATCTACCATGAACACCAGCAGTAACTGTTAACTCTAAACTATTATCAAGATCAAAAAATAGTGAAGATACATCTGGTCCCTTCCCAGAAAAATCTACTGATTTATTTAGTGTTAGAGCTATGGAAGTTTGAGCAATTGTCATGCTAGCAAAAATTATGCCCCCTGTTACGAGACTTTTTTGAAGATTTTTCACAATTTTTACAAACTGCTAAAAATCTGAGCATTATAATTGTGATAAGTTTGATTAAAGAAACGTTTTCTTGAAATAGAGAGGAAAGACTTTAGAACTTTTTTTCCAGATTTTAAGTAGAATTTGTTGTCTTCAATCTTATTAATTACCTTAGCAGGATATAGCCTTTCTTTTTGGTTGAGAAAATTCCCACTACGCACTAATAAACCCTTAAGCATCTGAGTATTTTTAGAGACTAGCAAACCATCAAATTTTCCGAGCAAACCGTCCAATGCTTCTACTCGAATATCATCACTTATTGCTAATTCTCCAGGGAGCAGATTTTCTTTTTCCACTATCATATAAGGCATCACTTGTTCTGGGAATGGATATGACCATGACATTAAGACATCACTCGCATAGTTAATATTGTTCCAGGGCCCATAAACCATTTCTTGTTCCCAATATTCATTTTTAATAGAGTAAGTCTCGCAATAGGGTTTCATTCCCATCAAATCTTTTTGAGTACAATTAATATTGATGAATTGGGGTGTTGTTGAGCTAATATAATCGATTGGGACTAAATATTTCTCAAATCCAAATAACCCTGAGAGTTCAACAACTATGTAACTGACAACCATGGTTTTTGGCTTGACTATTATACGCCTCAATTGGCCTATATGTCCTTCTTCACCCATTACTTGAGCCTTGAAAGTTAGCTCAAAAAGGGAATCTTCCTGTTTTTCTTGGGGCTCATTGATTGGTGTTGGAGTTAATGTATTTGTTTTCACAGTTTTATCCTCTTATCATTTTACCAGACTCTTTTTAACGGGCCCGTTGTAAGTCGTAAATGACTTTTTCTAAATACCATTGCTGTGTATGGTTAGGATGACTTCTTTGTTCTCCACTAAGTAAACGGTTAGCAGTAGCACTATTCCCATGTACTAGAGTCATTAATTGCTGTTTCAATTCACCTTGTGAGTTACCATTATTTGGTATTTGGCAGTCGTTGATGATTTGATTCCAGATTGCTTTTATATCTTGTGTATTCATGCCTTAAATCCTTTTTTTATTTCTTATTTCTTATTTAACTCTAATCCCCTGTTGTGTCTTATTCGTGTCATGGCTATGGCAATTTCACTTTATGCTATCAAGATTTTTACTCAACACAGAACTGAAATAAAATTGTCATAGCCATGAAAACTCTGGAAAATAAATTAAAAATATCTCGAAACAATCAAACAAAAATCTATTTAAGTTGATAGATTTTTGTTTAACGAAGATTTTAATCCTTATTAAAAATTAGGAGAAAATTATGCGCTTAATGTTGAAATTTACAATCCCTGTGGAAAAGGGGAATCAGGCAAAGGCTGACGGTTCTATGTCACAAGCAATTAAAGATTTGATCAATACCGTAAAACCTGAATCAGCTTATTTCTATGTGGAAGATGGTAAGCGCGCTGGAATGGTTGTGTTTGAAGCGTCGGATCAAGCACAAATGGCTGCTATCAACGAACCCCTCTTCGCTAAGTTGAATGCACAAGTCAATATTTGTCCCGCATTAACTTTAGAGGATTTACTCCAGAACATTCCTACTCGTAGCGTACAACAAGATCGCCTCCATAACTATGGTCAAGTTGTTGGTGCTTGCCTCGTGTCTTCTTCTCAAAACCTTGGTCGTTAACGTCGACCATTTTCTCTTGTTAAAAGCCTCGTCAACTGATGGGGTTTTTTGTTGGAAACCGTAAATTATTGGGCTTCGCCCTCAAAGGCAGAAGGTTTAGTCGATCTTCTTCCTTACTCATTAGACCTCTTGCAAAAGTTTTTTATGGTATATTGAGGGGTTGATCATTTTTTGAGTTTTCCCGAATAACTGTCAGATTGGCGATCGCCGAAATTTAATTATTCAAAAAAAATGAGAAATTTTGGCTATCTTGTCACGTAATTAAGAAAAAAAATAGCACTGAATTATATCACAAAAGACTTTTGCAAGAGGTCTAATAAAGATGAGCTTTCATGACACATCTCAGTCATAAGAATGCTAAATCCCCGTCATCAAGATTTTTTAGTCTAAAAATATCTTGAAAAGTTAAAAGAGGGAGATAAAAGATGGTTGTTGTATCAACTAATAACAAATTAACAACTCAGACAGCTAAAGTTTTACTCAAAAAGATTAGAACTAACCAACAACAAGTTCAGCAAAAAATCCTTAATCACCCCTATCTCAATGGTCTTGAGCAAGGGGAAAGGGCTGACTCAGTTCTGCGCTCATTTATTGGCAATCAATATCACCTAATGCACAGTATTGTTGGTGCTGATGCCCAGATGAAAAAACGATTTACCAACACCGAGTTGGCAAATTATTTTGAGCAGATGCTTCGCTCAGAACTAGAGGCTTCTCGCGCCTTATTGCTGTTGGCACAAACACTAGGAATGAGTGAAGAGTCTCTTGAAACTTATGAAACTGAGCCAGATGCGTTAGCTTATGGATACTATGTTTCAAGTTTAGCCACTAATGGCTCCCTTGCAGAGATTGTGGCTAGTTTAGGGGTAAATTTTCCGATTTGGGCAGGTAATTGCCAAAGGATAAGTATGGTATTGCGCCAACTTTATGGATTCAATTCTTCACAAACCCGGTTTTTCGATATTTTTGCTGAAGCATCATCCTCAATTGATGATGGACCAGTAATTAAGGCTATTAGTCTGGGTCTTGGTGCTGGAGTTTCCGAAGAAAAAATTGCTAGGAGTGTTCGCCTCATTCAAGGTTATGAGCTCCGTTTTTGGGATGCTATGGCTTCGACAATGGATGTAGATAAGAGTCAATCACAGGAGGTAAATGATGAGTGATTTGATCGTGTAGGGAATCTGTGGGAAGACTCTGAGCAAAAAATGTAAAAATTAGCCTCCAAAGATGAGGCTAATTTGCATCAGCCTAGTCGACAAGTGAGGAAACACAAATCAAATTTTAAGTGACAAGGACTTAATCATCATCATCTCTAATATCAAGCTGAATTTGATTTTTTACTTCTTCTATATAATTTTCATGAGTGGCAAGGTCAAACTTATTACTTAAAATGCAAGCTTTGACTGCGGCTTGGACAATTTTAGAGGCGCTAATATTTCCGGCTTTGAACTCTGTCTCAAAGACCAAACCACCTGGGATACCTTGTTGTTCAAAAGCGCCACTTGAGGCCATGGTGGCCATTAACCCTGGAGAAATATAAGCTTCTGGTTCGCGGACACATCCTGATTCTGGGGAAACCGAAGTTGTTTGAGCTTTGGTACTAGAAGGGAAAACCCCTAGGTTAGTAAGACTAACCACAAAGAATAAGCTTAATAGTTTTCTCATTGTTAAACTCAATTTCACGATATCTCAATAGAAATAGCCTTTATTCATACTCAATTTAGCATTTTTTTCCTCAAAAGCAAAACCTTCAAGTTGGGGTGAGAGCAGTCCGTTTCATCCGTTAAAATGAGTAATGACAGAAGCAAGGATTAATCTTAAACTCAAGAAATCAAAAAAAGGAAAATAAAGATGTCTAGAAACATAGGTATTAAAAACTTGACACAACTACTCGCATTCTCAATCTTGACCACTAGCTTGATCAGTTGTGGACAGCCGTCAAACAACAACCAATCAACAACTTCAGATACCTCTGAAGTTGTTGAATTTATCCCTGTGGAAACCTTTGCCGAAATTGATGTCAATCAGGCAGGAAAAGTAACCGCCGCTGAATTTATAGATTACTATGTAGTCAAAGCCAAAGAAGGAGAAAAAAAGACTGAAGAAGAAGCCAAGAGAAAATTTACTAAACTTGATAAAGACGGAAATGGGGAATTAACTAAAGAAGAAGCAACTGGCAAAAAATAAACTTTTACTACTTAAATAACACTACCGGAGAACTAAACATGGGTCAGAACACAGGAGAATAGCTAAAAAGCCCCTAATTGGGGCGTTAGGAAAAATGTAGAATTTAGAAGTTAGAATGTAGAATTGGAAGCTAGTAAGCTAAAAAAAGTATCATTCTAAATTCTTAATTCTAAATTCTTAATTCTTTGAATCCTATCAAATACCGTTTGCTCCTATAAGCTAACAAATTCTGTTGGCCACCTGTGATGTCACGGCGATGATGATGTGCCATCATCATCATCAATGTAGCTAGTACACTACAATTGTTCTTTCTCCATCGATGTAAACAAGTCCAAACCCTTGTATAATCAGCAGTTGAAGGGTATTTTGGCTGTTAACAGTGTTAACCTAAATACAGATTTGATTATGTCTAATTCCATTAAGTTTATCGATTTATTTGCAGGGATAGGAGGAATAAAATTAGGTTTTGAATCTGAAAATTTTGATTGTGTATTATCTAGTGATAATGACAAATATTGTCAAATAACCTTCGATTATAATTTTTCTAAAAATGGAAAGAATAGCCTTTTTTTAGAAGATATTAGCAATATTTCATCTGCGGATTTACCTGATTTTAATTTACTCACTGCTGGTTTCCCTTGCCAACCATTTTCTATTGCTGGGGATAGAAAAGGATTTGAGGATAAAGGACGAGGATATTTATTCTTTGAAATTATTAGAATATTGAAAGATAGAAAACCTCTAGCATTTTTTTTAGAAAATGTTAAGAACATAAAAACTCATGATAAAGGGAATACTCTTGCTTTTATGTATAAACAATTAGAAGCAATAGGATACAAAGTAAAAGATGCTGTGTTAAATACAAAAGAATATGGTAATTTACCTCAAAATAGAGAAAGAATATACATAGTGGGTTTCTTAAATGCTGAATCTTTTAATAGGTTTAAATTTCCAGTAAAAGCTCACTTAACACAAACTATTCATGATTGTTTGATAGAAAAAAATATTCATGAGAAATATTATTACAATGGAAAGCCTTTATTTAAAAAATTAAAACAAGAAGTTATTGATAAAAATACTATTTATCAGTGGCGTAGAATGTATGTCAGAGAAAACAAAAATAATGTTTGTCCAACCTTGACAGCAAATATGGGGACAGGAGGACATAACGTCCCAATTATATTAGATAATCAAGGTATTAGAAAACTAA
This sequence comes from Crocosphaera sp. Alani8, assembly GCF_038442745.1. Classification (NCBI taxonomy): domain Bacteria; kingdom Bacillati; phylum Cyanobacteriota; class Cyanophyceae; order Chroococcales; family Aphanothecaceae; genus Crocosphaera; species Crocosphaera sp. Alani8. Next base: position 4,979 of record NZ_JARVCN010000096.1, on the reverse strand, counting down.
CACCCAGAGAATGTGCAAATTTTCAAGGTTTTTCAAAAGATTATCAATTTCCGAGAATACCTGATTCGCAACTTTATAAGCAAATAGGAAATTCTGTTTCCATTCCTGTTATTTCACGAATAGCTCATAATATAAGATTAGCATTGACAATTGACAGTTAAAACCCCAAGTTATCAACAGCCCGTCGTTTAACCGCCTCACCCCGTCGATCATATTTAGCCGTGGTGACAGGGGAAGCATGGCCAGCTAATTTCTGTACTGTGACAATATCAACACCAGCGTCCAATAAATCACTGCAAAACGTCCGACGAAAATCATGGGGGGAAAACGACTCAACCCCTGCTTCTTCTGCCCGTTTCTGTACAATGAGCAACACAGCCTGGGAAGACATACACCGATATTGAATTTTGCCACTTTTCCAGATTGGACAAAGTAAGGCACCATCAACATAACCACGGACTTTTAGCCAACGGTCAAGAATAGAGATAGCACTCTCTGGAAGATAGACCAATCGGTCTTTATTGCCCTTACCCCCAAGAACCTGTAAAGAACGGGTCTCAGGATCAAAATCTTTCAACTCAAGCTTCACAGCTTCACTACGACGTAAACCAGCACCCCTCAGAATGGCAATTAACGCCGCGTCTCTTAACCCTTGGTCTGTGGGGTCATTTTCACAGACCGTCATCAAGGACTTAATCTCATCGTTGGTTAACGCGCGACCCCTGAGCTTCCTACTTTCTTTAATACTTGGTAAATCGATACAGGCAATATAGTCGTCCCCAGTCATCAAACCCAACCTTTTCGCCTCCTTTAAAACCCTTCTGAGTGCGCACATCTTTCTGGCGGCTGTCGCTGGTGCGTATGTTTCTAGTAAAGCAGATTGGATAGCTGATGTGTGTTGATAGGTTAACTTTGACCAATCTAGGGTTAAATGATCACATCTCCCATTGGTGAGAAGAGAAGCGATCGCATTGAGACTGCCCTGCATGGTAATGCGAGAACGGGGGGAAAGCGATCGCAGATAGACAGATGCCGGATGAGCGGTTAAAGGTAGAGGAGACGCTAGTTTCAGGGAAGTGGTAGTTTCAACCGTCAACATAATTACTTATTCAAAGTGTCCTTCTAATAAGTAATCTTACAGTAAGAATCAACGGCCATTGACACCAGCTGGGAGAGTAATAAGTGTAAAGATTGAAGCTTGACAAAATTTTGATACACTCAAGGGTAAGCTCGTTCCCACACCAATGCCACCAATGAAAGCAATTGTTTTAAGAAAGTATGGTTCATCAGATGTTCTTAAGCTTCAAGAGGTAGAAAAACCACAGCCAAATGAGGGTGAGGTATTAGTTAAAGTTGAGGCAACGGCAATCAATGACTGGGACTGGAACCTTATGCGAGGCACGCCATTTTATATCCGTTTACTGTGTGGTCTCTTTCAGCCAAACATTTCAATTCCAGGTGCAGAAATCGCAGGACGAGTTGAAACAGTTGGGGATAATGTAACGCAGTTTAAAGCGGGTGATGCAGTTTATGGAGATATTTCTGAATGTGGGTTTGGTGGATTTGCTGAGTATGTATGTGTACCTGAAACAGTTTTAGCGTTGAAACCTGAAAGTATAACTTATGGTGAAGCGACAGCCCTTCCCCATGCGGCAATGCTGGCAGTACAAGGTTTAGTTGATGAAGGACAGATCCAGCCTGAACAAAAAGTATTGATTAATGGAGCTGGTGGTGGTGTAGGGACGTTGGGTGTACAAATCGCCAAATCCATTGGGGTAACAGATATAACGGGAGTGGATAGTTCCAATAAATTTCAAATGATGCGCTCCCTTGGATTTGGGCAAATGATAGATTACACTGAGCAAGACTTTACTCAGAGCAAAGAACAGTACGACTTGATTCTAGATACTAAGACAAATCGCTCCATATTCAATTATCTACGCGTGCTGAAGCCACAGGGAACCTATGTAACAGTTGGAGGTACTACCCCCAGTCTTTTACAAGCGTTATTCTTGGGGCCCATTATCCGTCTGCTCACCCAAAAGAATGTACGTCTGGTTAATCTCAAACCAAACAAAGATTTGAATTACATAAATAAGCTTGTTATAGCTGGCCATATCAAGCCCGTGTTAGATGGGCCTTACACATTGAGTGAAGTGCCGGAAATGATCCAGTATTTCGGTATGGGCAAACATAAGGGCAAAGTGGTTATCGCTATAAAGTAAGCCGATCTATACCCTTATCTGAAATCCAACACGAAGAAGAATTTATTACTAAGTGTTTTTCAAAAAATTTGCAGCAATTCTGTGTTTTGCCCAATCATAACCTAAACCCAATGAGAAATCGTTTTGAATTGATTGGAGCGAGAGTTATGCGGATTCAAAAGATTAAAAATTAATTAAATCAGTTAAGAATTAACGAAAAAATCACCTATTAGGAAAAGTTATCAACAAAAATTAATTTTGAATGCTTTTTCCTGAATTTGAACTAGTTAATTAAAATAGCAATTGAAAATCTCCCTAACGCTCGTTAGGCCAGAAAAATTCTACAAATCATGTGAGCAGTTAATGACCGATCTTAATAAGCGAGAGCAAATTATTGTAATTTGCCGAGAATTAGTCCAAGAAAAAGGGTATCAAACCTTGACAATGAGTGAGATTGCAAAAAAGTTAAAAATTAAAGCCCCTAGCATTTACCATTACTTTTCCAGTAAAGAACAAATGGTAAAAGCCGCGATAATTAGTTACAGGGATACTTTCCAGTTAATTCTTGAGAAGCTTGAGAAACAATCAGAAACTAAAAAATGCTTAGAAGGGCTGATTAACGCCTATTCACTAATCCTTAAATCAAACGGGAAAAGTATCTGTTTATATGCCTCCTTAATGGCGGAAGTAAATACGTTACCTGACTCAATCATTCAAGAGTTAAATGACTTTTTTGATTTACAAGTGAACTGGATTGTTAAGATATTCCAAAACAATAATCCCATCTCTAAAAGTGAAGCAATTATGATAATAGCGACTTTAAAAGGGTCTATGGATGTGGCGAGGTTAAAAGGGGATAGTAAATACTTTAAGAGTTCAGCTTATACCTTGTTAAATAACTTTATCATAAGTCCCGAAAAATTGAAAACACCTACTAAAAAAGGGATTTTTAATGGACTTATTGAAAAAGTATTATCCATTTATCCAAGTTCTACACCCGATTTATTTGACTTTGTTGTAGTCTAAGATTTAAAAACAGGACTAATTTATTGTCCCTTCATTAATTACTTCACTGTTTCTCCTAACCATTATTTTAAGATTGATATTTTCTATTATATCAGAGAAAAGTATTATGATTTTATTTCCATTTTTAATAAGATAAGTATATTACTTGAAAAAATAGCAAATATCGCCATAAGACGGAGCATAGATATTCAACTCCAAAACATTATAATATCATAACGAAATTGATTGAACTATTATTGATTCGACTAAAAATGGGGTCGAACTCGGTAGAAGGTTTTGGAAAAGTAAAAAAACGCAAGACTCTTCAATAAATTATCATAAAGACATAGAAGCGATCGCTTGTATTTACAAATACCTTGTTTATCATTCAAGATTTCAGCAATCAAGGCTTTGAATGGGTTTTCTGGTAATCGTGAAACCATCAAAGCCAAGTGAGGGGGATGGCTTTTGACTGACCATCAGTAATTGATAGAAACCTATTAAAGTTTAGCTAAAGCCCAATTTTGAATCGTAGGCAACCCAGAATTAATTAAAATTTATTGTAATAGTTTAGTTTCATGAAAATGGTTCCAAAAAGTTGCTAATTTCATGAGAAATTGTATATTATTAGTATGAAGAAAAAAAATTGAGAGGCTACGAGGTCTCAGCTTGCCGGCATTCCTCGTAGCCTAACCTCATCAGCCCTGTCGATGATCGAAAGGCTAACTTGTCTTTAGGTTAACGAATTGGGCTGACAAGAGCAACGAAAATGTTATGTCCTTTTCAAATTTTGTGGTGGCTACTCGCCCACCTTGAATCCTTATATCTATCTACAAAAAATTAGCCCCAAACTGGCACGTTTGGGGCATCGGGTTCGCACCCGAACAGGTCAACATTAGCTAAACCCATGATGGCACAAACAACCGAAAACCTACAAGTCCCCACAGCAAAACGTAACGGCAAGAAAATTCAAGGCAAATTTTATCCCCTTCAGCACGAAGAATATTTGACTATTCGTTCTAAACTCAAGCCGAATCAATTAGACATCTATCTCTATTTAATAACAAAGCACCCTTTTAAAGACTGCAAGCTTGAGATAGACACCTCTTTAATTTCTGAACAGCTAGGGTATCACAGACGAACTGTTCAATCGGCGATCAAGAAACTGGTATCCCTTAACCTTCTTGAAGTTGAAATCACCAAATTCAAATACAGACAAGCACGGTATAGGCATCAATCAAAACAGTCGAACGAGTCTGTAGATCGCCCACATTGTAATACAAAAGTAATACGTGAGTCTGTGGATCGCTTAAGTGAGTCTACAGATCGCCTAAACGAGTCTACAGATCGCTTAAGTGAGTCTACAGATCGCCTAAACGAGTCTACAGATCGCCAACAACCGCTAGAACCAGCACCATCAGCCGATCGCAGAACCCCTCAGACTATTCAGACTTTTGAGACCCTCCAGACCGGGGTGGGGGTCGAAAATTCTCCCCCCACGGAATCGGAACTGATTAACAAGGAAAGTGATGAGGTTCAGCAGGACAGTTACTCGGAAGTAGCAACAGTCAGGGAAGAAGAAATAGTTGATCTAAAAGATCCGAGAGAAGAAGATTCTTCCGCCGATGTAGCACAAATAACTACAAAGCGAGTCACAATGACAGTTAACAGTCACTCCTTACCAGTCACCAGTGAGGAACACTTGACAGCTACTGATGAGGTTTTTCTAGAAGACAAAAACCTGTACAATACTAGACATACCTGTACATA
>NZ_JARVCN010000095.1:0-10641 GCF_038442745.1 Crocosphaera sp. Alani8 | reverse complement strand
ATGTTTGGCCTAAGTTTTCGCAGCGAGTGACCCCTGGCTTTTTGAGAAGATACAGCTAATTGATCAATTTGAGGTGAAGTAGGAAGGGCGTTAACGGGTGTAGGAAATAATCCGATAGCAAATGGCATCAACCAAATAAAACGACGCAACATAGAATACCTTATGACAAAATACTTTACCTAAAAGTGTAAAACAAATAACCTTAGTTGCCATTGGTGGGATCACCGATGATCGTATAAGAAAAGTTAAGACTTTATTTGAGAGACTTCCCCAGATTCTTTATCCATTAAATCTTCGGATTTTTCCACCCTGTCAATAAATAAAATACCATCAAGATGATCCAATTCGTGCTGAAATATTCTAGCTACAAAATCACTTAATTCTTGCCGATGTGACTCACCATAACGGTCTAAATATTCAACTATAATTTCTCGATATCTGGGGACTAAACCCCTGACATCAGGAACACTTAAACACCCCTCCCAACCTTTAACAATTTCATCGCTGTGGGAGATAATACTGGGATTAATCATTGCAGTAGGTTCCATAAGAGGCGCATCGGGATAACGAGGGCTAGGACGGGAACAAATGATAAATAAACGGTAAGATTGATATACCTGGGGTGCAGCAATTCCTACACCATTAGCATCCCTAGCTGTGGTCAATAACCTATCAATAAGTTGCTGTAACTTTTCATCACCAATGTTTCTAACCATCTCAGCTTTTTGTCTTAAGATGGAATTACCAACTTGAGCAATTTCTAAATTAAGGTTTGTCATAGATATTTGTCTATTTTAAAAGTTCTGTAGCAGTGTATATCTATTATGGCTTCTTTTATAGGATACGAACATTAAGTGTGCTGTTACAAAGTCAAGCCTATAATTAAAGTATAAAAATGATCTAAGTTAGTTATGATCGGACAAAGTACCTCTTTAACTGAGAATTCCCTTCCAAACCATCAATCCGATGCCCACCATCCTACTATTATTCGTTTAGAAGAAATCACCAAAATCTATGGAAGCAACAATACAAAAGTAAAAGCCTTAGATACGGTTAACCTAAACATCGAAAAAGGAGAGTACTGCACCATAATGGGAGCATCCGGTTCAGGAAAATCGACGATGATGAATATTATTGGTTGTCTTGACCGTCCCTCATCAGGAAACTACTATCTAGATAGTATGGACGTGTCTAGATTACCCGATGCTCATTTGGCTGGCATTCGTAATCGGAAAATAGGTTTTGTCTTTCAACAATTCCATCTTTTACCCCAAATGACCGCCCTAGAAAACGTTATACTACCAATGGTTTACGCCGAAGTTTCCCCGTCAGAACGACGTGAACGGGCCCTCGAAGCATTGGAAAAAGTGGGTCTAGGAAATAGAGTCAACAATAAACCCAATCAACTCTCAGGGGGACAACAACAACGGGTAGCTATTGCTAGAGCGATCGTCAATCAACCCGTGCTTTTACTGGCCGACGAACCCACAGGTGCCTTGGACTCTCAAACAACCGAGGAAGTGCTGGGAATTTTTGAAAGTCTCTATCAAGCAGGTATCACTGTAGTAGTAGTCACCCACGAGTCAGAAGTGGCCCGTCATTCAAGGCGAGTTATCTGGTTTCGGGATGGTCAAGTGATTCATTCTCACCTTGATCCTCAAGAGCTACATTCGGTTATTGATTAAGAAATATTGCGAAAAAGAGGAAAATCGGAGATAATGAAAAGATAAAATACTCATATTTTTGTATATCAAAACTTTAAAATCCTTTCTTTCCTTACTTTAGAGTTCAGAGGCAATAGTAGACGCTTGTGACTTGGCAAACAACCGAACCAGACCATCCCAGTTTCGACCTTCAACGGCAAAAACGCTATGATGCTGCGGCAATCGCCCGTTATTACCGCTTACGTCCTTGGGAAGTGATTAAACGAGCCATAACCATTATCTGGTCTTTTGGCTGGTTTTTAATAAATTTACAATGGGATCAGTGGTTTAACCCCGATAAAGACAACAAACAGAAGTGTGCAAGACAACTAAGACAAGTTTTAACTCGTTTGGGTCCCACCTTCATCAAAGTAGGTCAAGCTTTATCCACCCGTCCCGATTTGATTCGTCCCGACTTCCTAGAAGAACTAATCAAGCTACAAGACCAACTACCCCCCTTCGATAATAAAACAGCTTTTTCTATCATAGAAAAATCTCTGGGGACTACTATCGATCAAGCTTACCGAGAAATTTCCCCACACCCAGTAGCAGCAGCCAGTTTAGGGCAGGTTTATCGTGCCGTGCTGCACACCGGCGAAGAAGTAGCGGTCAAAGTGCAAAGACCGAACCTTAGACCTATTTTAACCCGCGACCTATTTTTGATGCGCTGGGCAGCTTGCCAGTTTGGTCGCTTTTTACCCCTTAATTTAGGCCACGATTTAACCCTAATTATCGATGAATTCGGCGTTAAATTATTTGAAGAAATCGACTACGTAAACGAAGGTAGAAACGCAGAAAAATTTGCAGCTAACTTTCGAGGAGATGAGGACGTTAAAGTTCCCCTCATTTACTGGTCCTACAGTGGCGATCACATCCTAACTTTAGAGTGGATACAGGGTTACAAACTAACCGATACCGACAGAATCGTAGCGGCTGGACTCGACCCTTATGAGATCGTTAGAATCGGTGTAACATCGGGGTTAAGACAACTACTAGAACACGGATTTTTCCATGCTGATCCCCATCCAGGCAACCTGTTTGCCACCCTCGATGGCCGTATGGCTTTTATCGATTTTGGCATGATGGATCAGCTAGAAGAAGACACAAAAGAAACCATTGCTAGTTCGGTTGTACAACTAATCAACCAAGATTATAAAGCCCTAGCCAGGGACTTTGTGCAATTAGGCTTTTTGACCCCAGATACGAACATTGAACCGATTATTCCTGCATTAGAAAAGGTTTTGGGCAATGCCATCGGTCAAAGCGTAGGAGACTTCAACTTCAAAACCATCACCGATGATTTTTCGGAATTGATGTACGAATACCCCTTCCGAGTTCCCGCAAAATTTGCCCTGATTATTCGTTCATTAATCACCCAAGAAGGATTAGCCCTTAGTCTCGATCCCGATTTCAAAATTGTGGAAGTAGCTTACCCCTATGTAGCGAGACGACTATTGACAGGAGAATCTGCCCAACTGAGAAGGCGACTTATAGAAGTATTGTTCAAAGATGGCAAATTCCAGTGGCAACGATTAGAAAACATGATTAATATTGCCCGTTCGGACGGACAATTTGATTTGTTGCCAACGGCGCAATTAGGACTACAATATTTGTTATCTGACGAAGGGAGATATTTACGGCATCAATTATTGTTAGCTTTAACAGAAGACGATCGCTTACATACCGAGGAAGTCCAACGGATCTGGGCTTTGATTAGCGATGATCTTCAACCTCAACAATTATTTGGTGTTGCTATGAAGGCATTTCAACAATTCTCAACCGCGGGAGTTGCGGCCATTCTTCCCAATACAAACAGTATCAATTAACCTATCATTTATGTATTATTTACCTCAGCCTCCCTATTTCCTAATTGCCGCCGGTTTATTCATTGGTATCACCTGTGGTTTAGCCTTTGAAGCTACCTTAAAAACCCAGGTTCATGCCATGTTAAGAAAGCCGGCCGATCAAATGCTAAAAAATTCGGGTTTACAGATCCCCTTTTTAGGTATTTGCGTCGGTATTTGTGTGTTTCTGTCTTCTGGGTTAGAGATTTTTCTCTTTAACCGTTTGCTATCCTACGCCATTTCTTTACCCATGACCATTTTTATAGCTGCGTTGGTATGGATTCAGCTAGTAAGCGTCTTAAAGCAACTAAAAGAAGGTGGCTCAAAAGCGATCGATTTAGATGCTTTTTATTAAGAATAAATTATCGAGTAATAACAAAGTAATTTAAGAAATTTGGGGGCTTAATAATACTAAGCCCCTACTTTTTTAACCAGGTGGCCAAGTTAGCGATCGACCACCTAAAATGTGTAAGTGAAGATGATCGACGGTTTGACCTCCATCGTCTCCATTATTAATAACGACGCGGTAACCATTACTTAAACCTACTTGTTGGGCAACCTTTTTTACAATTACTAAAAGATGTCCCAATAGGTTTTGATCCTCATCTTGCGCCTCTTCTAGTTTTGGGATAGGTTGTTTAGGAATGACTAGAATATGGGTCGGAGCTTGAGGATTAATATCAGTAAAAGCTAAACATAAATCGTCTTCATAGACGATATTAGCTGGTATTTCTCGACGAATAATTTTACTAAAAATAGTATCAGTCATTGTCACACTAAATCACTAACAATTTTTTATCTTACCATTGAGAGGATTTCAATTATTTACTGATCTAGAGGCATGAATTTAGACAATAACCTCCATAGGACTACCTGTTTTTGGTGGGGGATAAATACGAATTCTTGCTCGTTTTCCTAATTGATGTAAATGCTCGCTAACAGTTTCTAAAGATTTGAGAATTTGCCAAGTTAAGCCATTTCTAGGACAAATCAAAACCAAAGTTATACCGTCACGGCCAGTGGTCAAATTCCAGCCACATTTTGATAATAAAATTTGGGTTTCTTCATCACAAGAATTATAAAACAAACGGCTAACCGTATCATTGAATTCCCAACATAATTCAAGATCATTGGGAACCCAAGAGGGTAAATCATCGGGAGGTAAAAAGGATGGATTCATGATAAATGTCAGGAATTTCTTATCTAATCCAATTTTTGTATAAAATGTTACAGAAGTCAACCATGAATTGTATGTTCAATCATCGCCAATAATGAGGATAAACACTAATAACCGACTCTACCCTATAAAATAGAAATAGGGGTTGATCTCATAGCTATCAATGAAAGATAAACAACAAAAAAGACCACTCGAGGATATTCCTGAAGCGTTGCGAGATATTCCTATTTCTCCTAGATCTTCATCTTTAAACCCTAAATGGATTATGTTAGGGTTAGCAGGGGTTGCTATACTCACCTTGGGTACATTGGGTGTAGTGCGTCTGTTTTCTTCTCCCTCCCCAACCAATACGGTATCTGTTGAACCCACTCCCTCACCGAGTCCCACCCCTGAACCTGAAAAGATTGAAAATATTTTGGGTCATTTGCCTTACGAAGAAGCCAACCCCACTCAACTAAAAGCCATTACTGGTGATGGGAGGATTAAACTGAGAAATAAGGCAGCTGATAGCTTCTTACAAATGCAACGAGATGCACGTGCTAGTGGTATTGTTTTAACCGCCATTTCCGGGTTTAGAACCGTTGAACAACAAGAATATTTATTCTTTGAAATTAAGCGTCAGAGAAATCAAGATACTCGCAAAAGGGCCCAAGTTAGCGCACCTCCAAAGTATAGCGAACATCACACAGGGTATGCTATTGATATTGGAGATGGTCAGGTTCCTGCTACTAATTTAAGTGAGAATTTTGAACAGACTCCTGCTTTTCGGTGGTTAGAAAGTAATGCAGCTAAGTATAGTTTTGAGTTATCTTTTCCTCGTAATAATCCTCAAGGTATTAGTTATGAACCTTGGCACTGGCGATATGTGGGGGATGCTGAGAGTTTAAAGACGTTTTATGAGGCTCAACAATTACAAAACACCTCTTCTTCTGAGGAAAATACAGTTAACTAATGTGAGATTAAATTAAGATGACAACAGCTAATACATTGAACAATAATAGTAATTTACCTCAACAAGAATGGTGGGTAATTCGTTGGTTAGAATTATTGGATTCTTATCGGTTTAAAAAGCGACTAGAAAGAGCAAGGAATTATGCCAGAGAAGGCCATGTATTGAGTATTGAGTTTTCTGGATTTGAGGTACTAGCTAAGGTGCAAGGAACAGAACCAGAACCTTATCAAGTTTCTCTTTCTCTTGAACCTTTTACCGATGAAGATTGGGATTTTATTATTCAAAGTTTGTCAGAAAAAGCTATTTTTTCGGCTCAGCTACTATCGGGTAAAATGCCTGATAATATTGAAAAGGTCTTTACTGATAATGGTTTAAGCATCTTCCCCTTTAGGTTATCAGAGGTTCATTCCCATTGCACTTGTCCCGATAAAGCTAACCCTTGTAAACATATTGGTGCTATTTATTATCAATTAGCGGAGAGATTTAGGGAAGATCCTTTTATTATTTTTCAGTTAAGAGGAAGAAACAAAGAGCAAATTTTGGAAGGGTTAAGGAATTTACGCCAGCAACAAATTAATCAGCAGGAAAGTAGTTTAAATAATTCTCAAGAAATAGTTAATTACCATCAAGAAAATGAGGATAAAATAGCCGAAGAAAATCAGCCATTAGATGTAAAACAATTTTGGCAATATCAAGAACCTTTAGACCCTTCTTTGGTAGTTATAGTTCCTCCTGCAGATAATAAAACTGTCTTGGATGTTTTGGGAAGAATACCTTTAGCTTATGAAGATGCAAAAGTAGTTAAAGACTATTTGCAACAAATCTATCAAACGGTTTCACAACAAGCAATGATGACAGCTTTAAGAAGAGACGAATGAGCAAAAATACATCTACTTTATATTTAATTTGTCCTGGGTTTCATGAGAAGAAAGTAACTGATAGTTTTGTAGAGACTATTACTAATTATTTTCCTCATCTAGATAACCTGTTGATCTTTCCTACCCTTGAATATCCCCCGTATTCTGGGTTTCATCTGGTAGAGTATTTACAAGAAAAATGCCAGAAAAAAACACAAAAATTAATGTTTATTGCTTTCAGTGCAGGAGTTGTGGCTGCAGTTACTGCTGCTTGGCAATGGCAATTGCAAGGGGGTAAGATTAAGGGGTTAATTGCTTTCGATGGTTGGGGTGTTCCCTTACTGGGTAATTTTCCTATCTATCGCATTAGTCACGACGAATTTACCCATTACAGTTCTGCTATCTTAGGTAAGGGAGATTTGAGTTTTTACGCTGATCCTGCAGTTGATCATTTAGGTTTGTGGCGATCGCCTGATCAAGTTAAAGGTTGGATGAGCGAAGCATCAGGAAGAGATCAAACTTTTTTGTCTCCCCTTTCTCTAATGGAGTTTTTAGATAAGGTTCTATAGCATCTTAGAGTGTATGAGACATAGCATGCCTAAAGTACCCTATACACTACTTACAATCACACACTTTTTTGAAAATGTCAAGTGCTACCCCAAAAAATCTAGATCAATTTATTGAGTTCTGCCAGAAATATATCACAGGAAAAGAGCGAAAAGAGGCGCAAATTTTTTTAGATAGATTCTTTCAAGCTTTTGGTCATGAGGGGGTAATAGAAGCAGGGGGAAGTTATGAGGAAGCTATTAAGAAAGGGAGTAAAAAAGGTAAGACTGGTTTTGCTGATTTAGTCTGGAAACCTCGGGTTTTAATTGAGATGAAAAAGCGGGGAGAATCTTTAGATAAACATTATTCTCAAGCCTTTGATTATTGGACAAGATTAGTGCCGAATCGGCCTCGTTATGTGATCCTATGTAATTTTGATGAGTTTTGGATTTTTGACTTTAATTTACAGATAGATGAACCGGTTGATATTGTGGCACTTTCTGATTTAAAAAATCGTGCTAGTGCTTTTAATTTCATGGAGTTGGGGAACTGTATTCCTGTGTTTAAAAATAATCAGGTTGAGATGACAGAAAAAGCAGCAATACGTATGGGAGAAGTTTTTAAAATGTTACAGAAAAGGAGTAAAAAAGATGATTTTAATGAATTGCAAGCACAGCGTTTTATATTGCAGTGTGTGTTAGCAATGTTTGCACAAGATCGGGATTTATTACCGAGAGATTTATTTTTGTGTTGTGTGAAAGATTGTTTAAATGGAGCGAGTTCTTATGATGTTTTGGGAGGGTTATTTCGGGAAATGAATCAACCTGGAAAAACTCCTGCTGGACAATATCAAGGGGTAGATTATTTTAATGGGGGTTTATTTGCTCAGATACAACCCATAGAGTTAAATAGACAAGAATTGGAATTTTTAGAAGCGGCATCTCTTGAAGATTGGAATAAGATTCGTCCCGCTATTTTTGGTAATCTTTTTGAGGGGACTATCAACGAAGATGAACGTCATGCTTATGGGATTCATTACACTTCAGAAGCGGATATTATGAAGATTGTTAGACCGACAATTAGTCGTTATTGGGAGGAGAAAATAGACGCAGCTAAAAACATTGGAGAATTGAATCAATTACAATTAGAGTTACAACAATATAGGGTATTAGATCCCGCTTGTGGTTCAGGTAATTTTTTGTATGTTGCTTATCAAGAGTTAAAGCGTATTGAAGAGTTATTATTAAGCAAAATATCTGAGCGTCGTAGGTCTAAAAATGAACAGATGATGATGGGTTTCGTCACCCTTAAACAGTTTTATGGTATGGATGTTAATCCCTTTGCAGTGGATTTATCGAGGGTCACATTAATGATTGCTAGAAAAGTTGCTATTGATAAGTTTAATTTGACAGAAAATTATTTACCTTTGGATAGTTTGGATAATAATATTCTTTGTCAAGATGCTTTATTTAATGACTGGGTTAAAGCTGATGCCATTATCGGTAATCCTCCTTTCTTGGGAGGTAAACATCTGAGAAAAAATTTAGGGCATGAGTATAGTGATAAGGTTTTTAAAAAGTATTCAAAGGTTAAAGATTCTGTAGATTTTTGTGCCTATTGGTTTCGCTTGGCGCATGAAAATATAGAAGAAAAAGGTCGTGCTGGTTTAGTGGCAACCAACTCTATTTGTCAGGGAAAAAGTCGGGTTGCTGCATTAGACTATATTACTCATAATGGGGGTCATATTCATGATGCTATTTCCAGTCAACCTTGGTCGGAAAAAGCAAATGTTCATGTTAGTATTGTTAATTGGTGTAAGCAACAACCTGATAAATATTATTTAGATGATAATCAAGTCAGTCAAATTAATTCTTCTCTACAAGCTCATATAGATGTTTCCATTGCTAAGATATTAAAAGCAAATAAAAATAAAAGTTTTCAAGGTATTATTCCAGTGGGGAAAGGATTTTATATTGATTGCTCACAAGCTGAAAAATGGCTCAATATTGATACTAAAAATCAAGAGGTTTTAAAGCTTTCTTGTTCTGCTGATGATTTAACCAGCCAACCTCATGGAAAAGCAAGTAGATGGATAATTGATTTTAATGATATGTCTCTAGAAGATGCAAGCCATTATAGTTTACCTTTTGAATATCTGAAGGTCAAAGTTAAACCAGAAAGAGATCATAATTCAAGAGAAAAGACTCAATTAAATTGGTGGAAATTTGGAGAAAAAAGACCAGCAATGAGAAAAGAAATCAAAGATTTATCTTTTTATTTTGCTATTCCTTCACATTCAAAATGGTTTATATTTTTACCTATCCCTACTGAATTCTTAGCTAATAATTCAATTCATGTTGTTGCTTCTGATGATTTTTATATCTTAGGTGTTTTGACATCAAACATTCATAGACTGTGGATAAAAGTAAACAAGTCTACTTTAGAAACTCGCACCCGTTACACTCCTACAACTTGTTTTGAGACGTTTCCTTTTCCCCAAAACCCTACACCAAATAATGTTGAGAATATTCGTAAAATAATGGTACAACTCCATGATTATCGAACCCAACAAATGAACAATAAACAATGGGGAATTACTGAACTATATAATAAATTTTTTAATGAACCCAGCAGCAAACTTCATCAACTGCATCAACAACTAGATAATGCTGTCATGGAAGCGTATCAATTTAACCCTGATAATGATATATTAGAGAGACTGTTAACCTTAAACTTAGCATTAGCAGAAAAAGAAAACAAAGGAAAATCGATTATTGGCTGTTGGTGTCCTCAATAACAAAATAATTTAGAATTTTAAAATATTAAACTGAAAACTGTTATTAAAGCCAAGTAGAAACCGATCGCAACACACTAGGAATAGGAGTATCCACATCAAACTCTAACATAGTTTCTGAGTCCCCTAAATATCCCGACTCAGCAAAAGATAATAACATTCGGGATAATGCAACCCAAACCACTTCATCAAATTCCCAATCTTTTCCTTTTCTAGAATAACAACTAATAGATTTTAAGGCCCAAAAATAACTATTTCTTACAATCGATCCACCCTTTTTATAACTCGGTAAATCTTCTTGACTAATATATAAAATTTCATCTTTTAAATAAACTTTCATAACAGAAAAGACACTATTTGGCTATTTCTTTACCTATCAAATATAATTATCTACACCAATTATTATATCATAGTTTTTTACACTACTAAACAGAATGGCAAAAATAGGGTGAATAATTTTCACCCTAGTTAATTAATAATAATTCAATCATTGGCATCAGAAAGATGATGTTATCCATTATCACTCATTTTGTTAGACAAAAAACTTATCTAATGTCCATGTTCAGTTGTTGATTAAGTAATCCATTCCCACCGGTTTGTTGAGTGACTTGGGTTTGATTACCGTCCAATTTAATCAGCACTGAACCCGAAGAAGGATAATAATTACCTTCAACAGTAATGAGATAACTTCCCTGACGTAAATAGTTAGATAAATCCAGAAATGTTGAATGTCTTTAGAAAACTTTACATATCAAATTAGACTAACCC
>NZ_JARVCN010000094.1:0-10645 GCF_038442745.1 Crocosphaera sp. Alani8 | reverse complement strand
CATCTTTGTCCCCTAACTTTCGGCGAGTCCCCCCAGACTTTTTGAGAAGCTTCGCCTGATTTCTCAATCGATTCCATTGGGGTAAGTGGGGTAGTTTGACTTGTAGAATAGCTGCTTGTAAAGTATCTAAGCGACTATTTTTACCTACCTCTGTGTGATAGTATTTTTTCGGTGCGCCGTAATTCCTTAAAGTTTGAACTTTTTGGGCTACTTCTTCGTCTTTGGTAACAAGCATTCCACCGTTACCAAAAGCACCCAGATTTTTACTGGGATAAAAGCTGAAAGCTGCTCCCATACCGATAGATCCGGCGGTGTACCCTTCTCGTTGGGCTAAATGGGCTTGAGCAGCGTCCTCAAATATGATTATGTTGTGTGCCTGGGCAAAGTCCAGTAAAGCTTTTGGGGAAACCATTTGACCGTATAAATGTACTGGGACAATGGCTTTGGTTTTGGGGGTGATAGCTTTGGTTGCTAAATTTAAATCAATCAGGGCAGTACGGGGATCGCAGTCCACCAAAATCGGTTTTGCTCCTGCCTGAATGATACCCATGACAGTAGCAATAAATGTATTGGCTGGAACTAAAACATGGTCTCCTTGAGTGATACCACAAGCTTGTAGTCCCAATGCGATCGCATCAGTGCCGGAAGTAACTCCGACACCATAATTTACACCGCAAGCTTGGGCAAATTCGGTTTCAAATTCTTTTAATTTTTTTCCTAGAACAAAATCTCCCCGTTGAACAACACTAGCGATCGCTTGTTCGATTTCCGCTTGTATGGGTTGGTGTTGTGGGGTTAAATCTACAAAGGGGACGGTGCGAGAGGCTAAAATCATTGATAATTCGTTTACTTATAGAAAATAACTAAAGTCGATGCTCCATTGTATCCTATGATCTTTGGAGGAGGTATTATCCCTTTTCTCGAACTCATGACACCAAATCTGCTTTAGAAAGTAGATAATCATATTCACCCCACACTCTAACCTAACTAACACTTTATTCTGCAGGTGCAAGATGTGAGTAATAAGAGGATTTATTGTTAGATCGAATAATTATCGGTTATCTGTTTTGGGATCGAAGGCATCCCGTAATCCATCTCCAATATAATTAATACTTAAAACGGTTAAAAAAATAGCTAAACCAGGGAAAAAAGCGGTGTGAGGAGAAGTATTGAGATAATCTTTAGCTTGAAATAACATTTGTCCCCAAGTAGGAACATCGGGAGGAAATCCTAATCCTAAAAAACTCAAAGTAGACTCAGTAATGATAGCATTCCCTACTCCTAAAGTGGCTGCAACGATAATTAGACTCAACACATTAGGAAGCAGATGAATTAAGATAATACGATGAGAACTAGCCCCTAAAGCAACTGCGGCCTTAACAAATTCCATTTCTTTTAATCTTAAAATATTTCCTCTCACCAATCGCGCTACAGACATCCAGTTTAGTCCACCAATGACAATAATAACTAAAATAAAAATACCTAATTCTGGACCGGCAATCTGTTTAATAGGTTCTCTAAATAAATAAACCACTAATAACAATAAAGGTAACTGAGGCAAGGCCAAAAATAAATCTGTGAACCTCATTAAAAAACTGTCAATAATTCCTCCATAAAATCCAGCGATCGCCCCAATAGTTGTCCCTAAAAAAATAGCCACTAACATAGCCAAAATACCTATGGTAAGGGAAATTCTACCACCAAATAGAACTCTTGCTAAAATATCTTGTCCCAAAGAATTTGTCCCGAAGGGATGGGTTAAACTAGGTAAGCTATTTACTTGAGAAAAATCTATTTTGTCGATGGGTACTGGATACATAAATGCTCCCACCATGACAGAAACAACAATAAAAGTCAGGGTAATTAATCCAAAAATCGCTAGAGGATCACGACAAAATTTATGCCAAGTATAAAGTTTTCCCTCCTTTTTCTCTTCGATTAATTCTTTGTTAAAAAGATTCATTGTATGTAAATAAAATAGAACTTAAATCAAAATCTCATTCTTAGCAATGGGATTTTATTGAAAAATAACAGTTATCTTATCTCCCCATTTCAGTTGTAACTTCTCTTGAGCATTCCCCCCATTTACGGCAATTTCTAGCCAACCGTGACTGCCAATTAATGGTATGTTTTCTCCTCTGTTAACATCACCGTAGGTTAAACCAGATTTGATTATTTTATCATCAATTTGAATCAACCAATCTTTGTCCTTCACTTGGTAGGACGAAATATTAGTAATTAAGTTGCCAAAATGATCGATATATTGGATTGATCCTATAATTTTATTTTCTGTAACCTTGGGATGATCTAGAGGAAGACTGACTAAACTATTAAGAGGAATATCTACACCCAACGCTTCTAAAGGAACTCCAGAGGCCAAATGAGACGCAACTGGTGCAAAAATATCTCGACCGTGAAACGTAAAACTAACATTAGGAACACGCCAATAGTCAGTATTAGTTAAAGATACAGCTTTAATAGCAGGATCTTCTAATAAGATACCACTAAATAAACCATTATCTGGCCCTACTAAATAACCACGAGAACACTTAATAGCAATACTTCGCCTCTTGCTTCCCACACCTGGATCAACTACAGCTAAAAACACAGTATTTTTGGGTAAATAAGGGTAAGCATTCATTAAACAAAATCTAGCAGCCCAAATATTTTGGGGGGGAATATAATGGGTAAGGTCAATAATAGAAAGATCAGCATAAATAGAAGACATAACCCCTTTCATAATGCCAACATACCCATCTTCTAAGCCAAAGTCTGTTAAAACAGCGATAGTTTTTGATTGTTTGAACATGGAAATCAAGAAAAAGATGTTTTAATCATTCAAAATAAAATACATGGAGAAAAATTTGTGAAAACAGAAAATAAAATATGATTGTTTCAAGAATATAATCGAGAGGATAAAAAAGAAGATTGAACACTGAATAATATTGCCCTAAATGTCACCAATATTTATCATAAAGTTGATTTCGCTATTGATAATTGTTTGATTTTATCACCATTTTCTAGAAGAATTTGAGGATTAGCTTGTTGAGGGGAAATAACATTAATTTTTCCTTGGGCTTCAATCTTTACACTAGGATTGATTAAAAAGTTACGACCGGATGTGATGGAGTCTAAATTATTGTTCCAAATATTAGCTAACTTTTCTCTAATCTCTTCAAATTCTTTTCTATCTTCAAAATTGACTAAAGTATAATAACGAGGTAAATTTTCAGTAATTACTTCTATGGCGAAAACATCGAATTGAAGTTGAGGACTTTTAGGAAATTTAACCAATTTTCCTGCCAATGTTTCTTCCTGTCCGTGTCTTTCAACCAATCGATCCACAAATTTGATCGGGTTTTCAGCATTCAAAGTTAAGTTTAGATGGGTTGGATGTCCAGGCCATGGTTGTGTTTTGTAGCTGATATCAATCAAATCTCCTCGATATAAATCTTTAGTTAAATCGGGATTTTTGACAAATATAGGTAATATTTTATCTTTATACTCTACTACTAATATTTTCCCTTCACTATTAACAAAATGAACCTTAAAAATAGCATGATTTTTATACTGTAAGTCAGCTGGGATATTCCCTTGATATTGGTAATTTTCGTATCCTGCTAAACCATCCCAAGATTCCATAATAAAAGCAGCTTTAACCACGATATGAGGCTGAGGACTAGGATTTTTGATTAATTTACCTTGTAAACAAACTTGGTCGTGTCTTCCTAGTTTCTTTAAACTTTCTTGGGTTTGCTTATTACCAGGAATAACCGAAAAATGTTGAAAATCAAAGAAATTATCGGGATCGCGAACCGCTAAAACGAAAATATTTTCTTCCGGAACAATGCCATGAATTTCCCCTAATAATCCCGTTGTTTCTAACTCATTACCCAGACTGGATAAATTAATTCCTCGATAAGCTTCTGGGTGATAAACACAAGATTCAGAAACAGGCGAAGCAGAAGCAACTAAAGTAAAGATTCCAGTTATAACAGTGATTATTATTACTAATAGAGAACTTCGGTAACCCTTAATCATTGACATAAAATACACAAAGACGACCTACATTTTAGCGTTTTTTATTCTCACTGGGAGACTTACCGATTCTATTTTAATTTTATTTTTATATATCAACCTAACTACATACCCGAAAAAAGGCGATAAGATCGAGATGAGCTAGAAAAATAATAGATAAATAATATGAGTCAAACCATTACACCATCTCAAAACCACAAGAGTTTAGCCCCCAATATTGTGGGGGACATGGGACAACAAGGCAGTTGGTTTTCAGACTTTTCCCAAGAAACCCTAGCCATGACAAAACGTCTGTTTATCCAACTACAACGCCGTCCCTCAACCCTGATGGCGGGTATTATCCAGCCGTTTATGTGGTTAATTTTGTTTGGCGCGTTATTTTATAACGCCCCTCAAGGACTATTTGGGGGTGATCTTAACTACGCTAAGTTTCTCTCTCCTGGTATAATTGTATTTACCGCATTTTCTGGAGCTTTGAACGCCGGACTTCCAGTGATGTTTGACAGAGAGTTTGGCTTTCTCAACCGTTTACTGGTAGCACCTTTGGCCTCTCGTTACTCCATCGTGGCAGCTTCCACCCTATATATCATTAGTCTCAGCATTATCCAAACAGCAGTGATTGTGGGTGCTAGTGCCATGTTAGGGGCAGGTTTACCTAATATAGCCGGTTTAGCAGCGATCGCTTTAATTGTCTTTTTAATCGTCGCCGGTGTCACAGGGTTAAGTTTAGGGTTAGCGTTTGCCTTACCGGGTCATATCGAACTGATAGCGGTCATTTTCGTAACGAATTTGCCCTTACTGTTTGCTAGTACAGCTTTAGCACCTTTATCCTTCATGGCAGGATGGTTAAAAGTTGTGGCCAGCTTAAACCCGTTAACCTACGCCATTGAACCTATCCGTTATATCTACCTCAACGGAGAATGGTCCCTGGGTAGCGTTGTGATAGAAACCCCTTGGCTTGACATTAATTTTCTTGGGGTTCTCTTATTATTAGTCGGGTTTGATGCCTTAATTTTATTAACCATTCAACCTTTATTGCGCCGTCGTTTCGCTTAATACAAGGATGCGTTAGTCCCCTAGCTAAGACGCTTTGGGGACATCAAAACGATTGGATTTAAACTGACATCTGGCACCAGTACATAAAAACTTAAATTAGTCAGCAGTTCCTCACTCCGTTCCGGCGCTATCGCACAGCGTTCGGCTTTCAGCTAAGAGATGAAAGCGTTAAGCATTGGTTTAATCTCACTCACAGCATAAGATAGAGATTGATATGTTTCAACTGATGGCTGATAGCTGATAGCTGATAGCTAAACGCCTACAAACTAGCCAGTTTTATCGAAGGTGCAAGATGTGAGTTAAAGGGAAAATTTGATAATCTAATTAGGGTGAAAGTAATCATAAATTTCCACGGCTAAAGCTTGACCAATTCCCGATACTTCTTGCAATTTTTCGATAGAAGCATCCCGAATATAATCAACAGAATGAAAATGAGCAAGCAGTTGTTTTTGTCGCTGAAAGCCCAGTCCTGGAATATCGTCTAGGCGGGAATGACGGCTTTTTTTTAACCGTTGTTGACGGTGAAAGGTTACAGCAAATCGATGGGCTTCGTCTCGAACCCTTCTTAATAATTGAACCCCTGGTTGTTCTGGTTGAGTATCTAAAGGTTTAGACTGTCCAGGCAAGAAAATTTCTTCTCGTTTTTTAGCCAAACTAATGACTTGTAAAGTAGGAATAAGATTCATTGATTCTAATACTTTGATAACCGAAGAAAGTTGACCTTTTCCTCCATCGATCATAATTAAGTCTGGATAATCATCTAATTCTAATAACTCTGTTTCCGACTTGTTTTGATAGGAACGAAAACGACGACTTAATACCTCTGCCAAACTAGCAAAATCATCGGAATGACCAATGGTAATGTGAGGATTTTTAATTTTGTAATGACGATAGGATTGTTTTGCCGGAACCCCATCGATGAAAACCACCTGAGAAGCTACAGGATTTGACCCTTGAATATGGGAAATATCGTACCCTTCAATACGATGAGGAAGAGTGGGTAAATCTAATATTTGGGCTAAATCTTCTAATCCTAATAGATTTTGTTGAGCATGACGTTTTGTCTTTTCTAATTCATATCCTGCGTTGCGTTCCACTAAACGGATTAACTCTGCTTTTTGTTGTTTTTGAGGAACAATAATGTTAACTTTTTTTCCCTTCTTTTTCCCTAACCAATCGGCTAAAATATCCGTTTCAGGAAGTATATATTGAGCCAAAATTTCACCAGGTATTTCCACAGGATCGACTTGTAGATAATGTTCTTCTAAAACCCTTTGTAAAATACCTTCTGGGGTTCCTGAAACCGTATCAGAAAAAAAGCCTAATCGTCCCACCAAACGACCAGCACGAATTTGGAATAATTGAACACAAGTATAAGTTTCATCCGCAGCTAAAGCGATGGCATCCCGTGAAATAGTATCATCCGGCAGAGTTACTTTCTGGTCAATTCCTAGCCCTTGAATAGCCTTGATTTGATCCCTAATTTGGGCTGCTTTCTCGAAGTTTAACTGAGTAGCCACCGTCTCCATTTGTGTTGCTAATTTATGTAATAATTCCTCCGTTCTTCCTTGGAAAATCATAGCCACCTTTTCCACTATTTTGTGATAATCTTCAGGAGAAACTAACCCTTGACAAACCCCAGGACAACGACCAATATCGTAGTTTAAACAAGGACGATCTTTAAACAACGGTCGAGGTCGTTGACGCAAGGGAAAAACCCGTTTAACCAAGCGTAATGTTTGCCTTAGTAAATGGGTGTCCACATAAGGGCCATAATAGCGATCCCGTCGATGATTTAAACGTCGTTTACGGGTGATGAAAATCCTGGGATAATTTTCTGACCACGTAATACAAACGTAGGGGTATTTCTTGTCATCTTTGAGTAGAACATTGAAATAGGGCTGATGTTGCTTAATTAGATTCGCTTCTAAAGCTAAAGCTTCTGCTTCAGTATCGGTAACAATAAACTCGATGTTAGCCACCTGTTGAACCATCAAAGTGATGCGAGGGGTGTGATCTTGCCCTGGTTGGAAATAAGAACGGACGCGCGATCGCAACCGTTTAGACTTACCAATGTAGAGAATATCTCCTTGATGATCTTGCATTAAATAGACCCCAGGTTCATTGGGAAATGTCTTTATCTGCTCGTCTAAAATTTCTGAAAGTATTGACAACAACAAAAATTCTCCTAACCGATTCACTCTCTATGTTAAATAGAAATTAAACTACCTCGCAAAAATATAGTTTATGTGGCAGAATCTGAGTAGCTTTACACAAGATAAATGCTGTCCCCTGCAAAGTCGTCATGTCATGACTTTGGGGAATACTAAGTTTACCGCCGGATCACCCCTTTTTGAAAAACCTATAAGAAAATGTCAACTCTAATCTCACCTTTAAAACTAGCAGTAAGTAGTGCTATCTTCGGTTTGACTCTTTTCAACCTCAAACCAGTAGCATCGCAAACCTTCTTTCAGACAACGATTAACTCTCGTCAAGGTACTGGTGCAGATAACTATTCCGATCCCACCAACACTGGTGTTAACTACGGGACATCACGTTTCATTCAGGTAGGTAGTGCTTATGATCCAGCCGACATCAACGATCCAAATGACCCATTTGCGAATCCCCCCTTCGTTGACCCTAATTTCCCACTAGTTCTTGAAGAAGTCGCTCATATTAGGTGGGATTTGTCCAATATCATTAGTGATATTAAAAATAATCATCCTGGTACTTTTCTGGGTAATGTAGATGCTTTTGTGAGTTTGACCCATACTAAAAGCGATCAGAACAATCTCAATGACTTTGACGAGATGGGTGTTGCACGTCCAGGAGGACGAAATGCGCCAACAGTCTTGAGAATTAATAATATTAATGCCTATGAAGTGACAGGAAGTTGGAATGAAAATACTGCAATTAATACTAATGCTCTACCTACACGAAACAACCCACTTCTTCCAGGGAACCCAGTTCTTTTCGAGGGCAATGTCCAATTTAACTTGGATCCTAATAGCCCTAACCGTGTGAATAATTATCAGGGATCTGGACTTAATCAACTGGTTAAAATAATTTTGGACAATAATCTGGATGATAATCCCAGCAATAATGACCCGACTTTATCCATTGCCTTAGAAGCAACTGACATTTTTGACTTCCCTGATTTGAATGCTAATGTTTTTGCTGTTGAGAGTTTCTTTTCGCAAAACGATAATGATGAGTCTTTGAGGCCGAAAATCACCGTTAGATATGAGCTATTGGATGAAGGAACTAAAGTTGAGGGTGGTCCTAACTTCAAAGCTCAAACAAGGGGTGGAGCCTCTGGGGCTGGAGATTGGGAAATTGGGGTTTTTCCTACTAATGATCAAGGAGATGATTTTGACCAACTTAGAGAAGAAAACTGGGTGTGGACTAATGATGAACTGGTGGACTTCGAGTTAGTTTGCGATCCCGATAATGGTAATGTAAATCTAACTTTGAGCAATGGTAACATCACCTCAACAACCCCTGATTTCACAAATGTCCCTTGTGAAAAAATTGACGGATTAAAGATTTTTGCCACGGCTCGCACCAGTGAAGCAGAGATTGAGTACAATATCACGGAGTTTACTGATCTTAATGACAACATAATCCCCATACCTGATCTTTCTGTGTTCCCTCAACAGTTAGGTGCTAATGGTGATGAGGATTTTTTTGCCTTTCCAGGGATTATAGGAGAACAACTGGGAGCTAAAAACATTAAGGGAACAGTGAAAATGTCTTGGGGCCCTGGGGGAGCCCCTCAAAATCCTCGCTCTGGTAGCCTAAATCAGACTTTTCTTATTCCTCTAACCAGAATTCCCAATACTAGCCCTTTACCTGAAGAATCTTTCCCAGATGTGAACGAACGAACTCCTCAAGAGATCCAACAGGAAAGACTTGAGCAATTAGAGTCTGCATCGTCTGTTCCTGAACCCAATTCTATAGCCGCTTTGATCTTTCTTGCAACAACAGGGAGTACATTGAAATTACTTGGCAGAAAACAAGATCAAAATTGATGGAAACTGCTATACATTTACAGTTTTGCCCAATATATTCTAATCTGAGTTCGGTTATCCCAATCCGAACTTGGGTTGTATTTGCCTATCACTCACTTTTTTTACCTTTCGTTAATACAAGAAAAATCCCTGTTAAAATGACGGCAATGGCACTAGAAGATTCAGGTATTTTAGGAGGTTCAGTTTCAGAGGCAAATTCAGTATCTTCACCAAGAAATTGAAATAAAGCATAGGTCACAACATCATCTGTTGCAAGAGGAGCAGGGCTTGAGACTTTATCCCATATACTATTATTGGAACTATTAGAGCTAAGCACATAAGTGATATTCCCGTTGAAGTCTGTAGGTATTCGGTATTCGTTGCTTAGATCATGATTTAAATCTGGATTGAATCCACCGAAAGGACTTGGTGGCACTTTAAGAACCGCAATTTGCCCGTGATCCGTAATATTAGAATTGTTGACTACTTCGTCATTGATAGCTTTATTTATTGCGTTTTGGGTTTTGTCAAGAATATCATTCCCTAGGTCTTGGTTACTCCAAAAACATAGACCTTCCTCTTCACCCACTTGGATTGTGGTTTCAAGACACGAAGCATTAAAACCTGGGTCGTTAGGATCTCCAAAAACAGTGGAATCAGCAACGAATTCACTCCCGCTAAAAGAACCTTCCCTAAAAATTACATTATAAAATCTAACCACTGTATCTTCAGTTACCTGGTCGTTGTTCGGACAATTTATCAAATCACCAGTAAGACAAACTTTGAGATCATCAATGCGTATAATCCGATTATCTGTGATAGAAGGTGAACTTCCTTCTTTACCAATGACAACTGTAACTGCTTCAGCAGAAGAAACAACAGCAAAACTAAGGGTTGTCGCAACCCAAAGAATCATTTGTTTAAGTTTTAGCATACTTTTGAGTTAATAATTCACCAATACTCACCCTTTTCTTATAGCATCATCTTCAAAAAGGCTATCTTAGATAGCTGATTTTTTTTATATTTAAATATTGCAAGAAAAAGTGTTGAAACTATTAGTAATCATTAGAAATATTTTGGAAAAATAAGTTATTATTTCGTTTAAATAATCAATATACATCAACAATAAAATATTTAACTTAAACTCTTTTCATAGAAGCGACAAAAAAGTTAGCTAATATCTATGTATCGAATTAATTAGTTACCTTTGTTAAGATAAGAAAGTAAATTGTTACAAAATAACTAGTCAGACATGAGTTTTCAGTGCTATCTGAAGTTTGTAAATAGGATGAAAAGCTTGATGCCGCAGAGAAAATTGGCTATAGCGTTTCTCGGACTCATGAGGTACACCTAACTTCTGCCTCCTGCCCCCTGCCTTCTGCCTCAAAGAGATAACTTCTGTACCTCACAAGTATGGGAACTGCTATATTTTACATTACTTAACATAGTGTTGTTTATTTGTGTCGGACTACTTATGAGAGTGAGAAGTCATACCAAATCCGCTCTTTTTAACCCCCTTATAAAACCCTTTACTAATAGAT
>NZ_JARVCN010000093.1:0-10655 GCF_038442745.1 Crocosphaera sp. Alani8 | reverse complement strand
CATCTATTAGTAAAGGGTTTTATAAGGGGGTTAAAAAGAGCGGATTTGGTATGATAACTGATAACTGGTAGCTGGGAAACAAGATATCTCATGAATCATTACTGATTGCGGTAAGTTTAAGATACAGAAAGTTTACTTAGATTTTTTTGTACCTTTTGGGCAGCTAAAATAACGTTTTTGATTTTCTATTTTCATGACTGGTAAAGGTCTACTTTTAATTTTTACAAATGGGTTATTTCTGGTGCAAATAATATGGTTAATATGGGCTGCTCGATAATTAATATGAAGTACACCCATAACCTCTGGGGTCCATGAATTCCTAGTTTTAGGACGACCATAAGTTATTATTGTGAAAGGGTCAATTCGCTTGAACTCGTAGATAAAATTATCCCTTAAGGGACTCCCTGAAAAATTCATTGATTTTTCCAATATTTCAAATGTTTCTGGCATTTGACCAAATTCAGTAAAAAATGCACTTTGATAACGAAATATTCTTTCCATTTCCATCGGTAAAAAATGCACTAATCTTTGCGGAACCAGATATTTTTGATAAATAAAATATGTAAGCCCTGTAGAAACTAAGAGAATACTACCAATTATTAATTGTTTTAAAAAAGAATTTTCAGATTTTTGCTCTTTTTTATTATTTGCTTGTAAAATCAATTGTAGTTGTTCGTAAGCTTGACGGGATAATTGAATTCGCTTTTCTGGTGCAGGATTAATTAATTGTTCTAACCAGGCAGTTAAGTTAGGACTTAATTCGATTTCATGACTGAACTGTAAACGATTATTATGTAGTAACTCCGAGGGAGATTTACCTGTTAATAATTGTATTAAAGTTGCTCCCAATGCGTATAAATCTGATGCTGGAATTGCTTGACCCCATAATTGTTCTGGAGGTGCATAACCATTCGATCCAACAATAGTAAATGTTACACCTTCTTGGCGAGTTTTGTCTTGAACAGCCCCAAAATCCACTAAATAAATATGACCGTCTTCCCCTAAAATTAGGTTACTAGGTTTAATATCTCTATGAATAATGGGAGGATTTAATTCGTGTAAATAAATCAAAATTTCTAAAATTTCTGAGGCAATACGACACACCTGTTTATCCGTCATTTGACGATGTTTTTCTAGCCATTGTTTTAAGGAAATTCCAGGTATATAATCTTGAACTGTTACTAACCAAGTTAAATCAGATTGTTGTTTATCTAGAGTAAAATAATCTCGATAATTAGGTATTTTAGGATGATCCAATGTTTTTAAAACTTGTGCTTCTCTTTCAAATAATTTAATTGCTTCCCAAGTAACATCCGAGTTAACTGCTAATAGTTTAATTATCACCTTTTCCTTTGCAGATGTTTCTAAATCGATTGCTTGCCAAGTTTTGCGACCTGCGTATTCACTTAGTTTTTCTTCTAATTGATAGCGTTGATTGAGAATAGTATCAAAGGTTGTCATAATGTTAACTAATAACAGTAATTAAGTTTATAATTGAATGGTGCCATTATCTTGATAATTTTCAAAATTAGATTTTGTTATTTTAGATTCATTGATAGTTTCTAAACGATTTTTTAAGTAATGACTTATCCATAGTTTTTCTTGGTGAGATAAAAATAAATAATATTTTTCCTTTTTTTTAGAGTCCTTTTGTTGAATAATTAGATTATTGAATTTATCGATATAAAAAAACTTAAGTTGAGAAATGTGATAAGACTTAATTTGTGAGAACTTAGTAAAACTTTTTTTAAGTCTAATTAATTTATAATCGGAATAAATATTGATTTCGTAGTGCGTAAATCGACCAATTCGTACAAAACCCAAACCACTCAAGTTATTTAGTAGGCGAGATAATATGGTATGAGAGAGAATTTTATTAGAGACTGTTTGGATTTTTGAAAACAACTGATTTATTACTTTCAGTTCCGACTTTAAGAGAATCAAAATTATATAAGCACAAAACAAATAAATACCCAGGAACATAAAAATAGGCAAAGAAACTCGCCAAGATAATAAAAGAAGAACTATCATTGTTTTAAATATATACGAGTTCGTAAATTTATGATGAGATGATTGAATTTGTTTAAACCTTTTTTTAAAATGATAGGCAATAAACACACCAGGAGCTAAAACAATATGAGTAACTAATATGGAATGGGAAATTGCTATAATACTCAGGAATAAATTTCTAAAAAATGGTGATAAATTCAACACAAATAAGCCGACACTTATAGTAACGATAATAATAAAAATAATTCCTGATAACTTAAGCACATCCAAAACAATAGTTATGATTTTGGAGGTTAAGTTAGTTCGATTGAAAAATACAGTTAAAAGTTTTCCTGGAATAGATAAAATAGCTTGGTGAGAAGATTCTTGTATTTTTATCTTACTAGTAAAAAGTAAAACAACAGCTTGTAAACTGTCTTTAGGAAAACGCTTAGTTTCTAGGGATATTAACGCTTCTTTTGCTGACTTAAAACGAGTGTTTAAATCAGGATCGATTAATCGCTCAATCCACTTAACAAAAAAAGTATCAATACTTAAGCGATCGCTGAATTGAATTTTTAAATTATCTTGAGGTAAATTAACAGGAGAAACACCCGTTAATAAATGAATTAAAGTTGCACCTAATCCATATAAATCCGATGCAGGAACAGCTTTTCCCCATAACTGTTCTAGCGGTGCATAACCCGTTGTTCCTACAACAGTAAAAGTAACACCTTCGATAGCGGCTGCATTTTGAACCGCCCCAAAATCAACTAAATAAATTTCCTCATCTTCCGTCAAAATCAGATTACTCGGTTTAATATCCCTGTGTAAAATAGGAGACTCAAAGTTATGTAAATATTGGAGAATTTCTAAAACTTGAACCGCAATATTATTAACTTGTTCTTCTGTCAGATGTTCTCCTTCTTCTAATACCTGCTGTAACGTTTTGCCAGGAATGTAATCTTGCACTAACCCAAACCAACAAAGACTTGCTTCCGTATTCTTTTCTATGGTAAAATAGTCTTTATAATTGGGTATTTTTGGATGATTAAGTTGCTTGAGAACATCACCTTCTCGTTCAAACAATTTATAGTCATCCCAGTGCATTTCGGGATGAAAAGCCAACAGTTTAACGATAACAGATTGATTTTGAGATGAGATAATATCCTTAGCTAACCAAGTTTGACGACCTGCATTATTGGCTAAACATTGGCTTAGTTGATAGCGATCGCAAAAGATTTGTTGAGGTTCCAACATAGGGAAAATATCCCTGAAATTTTAAAGTCATAGTAAGTGTTCCCAAAATGATCAAAAAACTCAACGTGACTGAGATATATTCTTTACTTTTTTGCAACTATAGACATTTAACTTATACATAATCAAAAAGATTAGGTTGACTTTTTTAACTCAATGTAAAATTTAATGAAGAAAATGGGCAACTTAAGCATGGATCATATACTTAATTATCCCCAATAATTCCCATGAGAGATAAAATTGTCGCCCTCACAGATAATCTCAGTCGCACCATAGTTGGTAAAGAAAAGCCCATTCGCCTCGTTATTGTCGCTTTGCTGAGCGGGGGACACGCATTACTCGAAGATGTTCCCGGTGTGGGAAAAACTCTCCTTGCCAAGTCTTTAGCTCGTTCCATTCATGGACGGTTCCAAAGGGTTCAATGTACCCCTGACTTACTTCCTACCGATGTAACCGGAACCAATATCTGGAACCCCAACAGTCGAGAATTTGAATTTTTACCTGGTCCTGTTTTTGCTAACGTATTATTAGCTGACGAGATTAACCGCGCCACTCCAAGAACCCAATCTGCGCTTTTGGAAGTGATGGAAGAGAAACAAGTAACAGTCGACGGACAAGCGAGACGAGTTCCTAAACCTTTTTTTGTGATCGCCACTCAAAACCCCGTAGAATCTCAGGGAACTTTCCCCCTTCCCGAAGCTCAAATGGACCGCTTTACAATTTCTTTGAGTATGGGTTATCCTAGCGAGACCGAAGAATTACAAATGTTACAAAACCAGTTACAACAGGTTAGAGTGGAAGAACTGAAACCCTGTATTTCCTTAGAAGATGTAGAAGAATTACAACGTTTAACCAGCTTGGTGAAAGTGACCCCATCTTTACAACAGTATATGCTCGGTATTGTGCGCGCAACCCGAACCGATGATGATATTAGCTTAGGGGTAAGCCCTCGGGGTACGGCGGCTCTACAACGGGCTACCCAAGCGGTTGCCTTCCTCGAAGAAAGAGATTATGCCACCCCAGATGACGTTAAATTTATCGCACCCTATGTTCTATCCCATCGTCTGATAGTGGCCAATGGTCGTCAACCTCATGCCATTATGGAACGGTTATTGCGATCGCAGGTAGTAGAACCCGAACTAATGGCCGCCTAACTCAATCAAAATTTCTAACATATTGCAAGGAGTCTAACAAGGTTCCTTGCAATTTTTTTAGCAGATGATTAAAATAGTTTACATAAGTTTACAAGAGGCTCAGAAATATGAGTAACGTGATCATTGCACTTTTTACCTTAGTCGCTATTGTTGTGGCTTTCAGAAGCCAACAACATCAAGCAGAAACTGAGTCTGTAATGATTCCCATACCCATTAGCAACCGAAGAAGGAAACCCTAAATTATGTTAGAAAATTTAATCATTTTTTTACAAGACGAGTTAGATATTCCAGCAGAAGAGATTAATCTAGCCTTGCGACACACTCAAGCCATTCCTGCTCAAGTCCCGATGCAACTATGGAAATATGGTTTAATCGATATGACTCAGCTAGAGAGAATTTTTGACTGGTTAGAGTGAGGAAAAATTAGAAAAATAAAGTTGTATCAAGTTCCGTATTTGTCAGACTTTATAATCTGAGTTAAATATAGGCAAATTTATAAAGAACTTGCCAAAATTAGTAGCCTCAAACACCTATCATTTATTAACAATAGACCCAACTCCCAACTTAAGTTTTACAGTTATTGTCGTAAGACTGAGAAACGCTACATATTAAACAATTAATCTAGTTCTCTTCGTCCTTCCAACGCCCGCGCCAACGTTACCTCATCGGCGTATTCTAAATCCCCCCCCATAGGTAAACCAAAAGCGATGCGAGTCACTTTTGCAAAAGGTTTGAGAAGTTGACCGATGTATAGGGTAGTTGTTTCCCCTTCAACAGTTGGGCTAATAGCCAGGATAACCTCTTTTACCCCTTCTTGAGCTACTCGCCGTACTAGA
The DNA here is from genome assembly GCF_038442745.1 of Crocosphaera sp. Alani8. Taxonomy (NCBI): domain Bacteria; kingdom Bacillati; phylum Cyanobacteriota; class Cyanophyceae; order Chroococcales; family Aphanothecaceae; genus Crocosphaera; species Crocosphaera sp. Alani8. Next base: position 5,419 of record NZ_JARVCN010000093.1, on the reverse strand, counting down.
GGCTGAATATAGAGTTGTTCCGGACCAATACCATCCATAGGGGACATAACGCCACCGAGTACATGGTATTTTCCTCGGTATTCTCGGGTTTTTTCCAAAGCAATAACATCACGAGAATCAGCCACCACGCATACCGTTTGTGAGTCACGGTTAGGATTACGGCAAATATCGCAGATAGGTTGTTCAGAAAAATGAAAACAAACCTTACATAATCCTACTCGCTTCTTAGCATCGATCAACGCTTTAGCAAGAGCTTGAATTTCGTTATCAGGACGTTTGAGAATATGCAGAGCCAACCTCTGAGCCGTTTTTGGACCTACTCCGGGCAAACGTTGTAGTTGTTCAATTAATCGAGCTAAAGGGGGTGTATAAATAGAATTTTTCTCCCAATTTAATTAGACAATTAATAATAAAAAAGTTAGAGAACAGTTAATTTATGACTTACTCATCGGATTCTTCTTTCTGAGTAGTCGGTTTTTTGGGTTTATCTATTTTTTTAACAGGTTTTTTATGTACCCTTGGGGGTCCTTGTCCTTCAGTAGTCGCCTTAACTGGTTTCTTGTAACGGGGGATTTTTTTTGTTGGAGGTTCTAAATCTTTATCCCATCCCCAACAGTTACGAGACGGTATGAATTTAAAATTTCCTTGAATAAACCAACGGGGAGGTAACTCCTCTTTTGATATTTTCGGGTTAAAGCGGAAAGGTTTAGCATCATCCTCTCGACGCATCAAAACAGGAAGATGGGAAGCTTTAAATTTTCCCTTCGGATCATTGGCATTCTGGTTACGATAAACAGAAATAACCGGCGTTCGCACTTGGGGAACAAACTGCCAAACCCCTCTGAATTTGAACATACCTGGTTCTTCCTCCCAAGGGTTTTCTTCTTCCCAGGCAGCCACTTGAAAATAAATCTGAGGATCTTTGCGGGGAATCATCAAGCATTTGGGATAAACTCGCAAAAACAGCAGTTTATCGGGGTTAGCTGCCATTTGTTTGAGCCAAGCTTGATAACGATAACCTGCAATGAATAATTTATAGCGTTTGCCCCCCAAACGGAGCAAAAAATTATCCTCTTCATCTTGTTCCGGTTTCCCTTTTAAGGTTCCAATCGCTTGAAAAAGAATAGGGTTTTCCTCGACTTCAGGTCCGGTAGCTGAAGTTTCTTCGGATTCAGTAGGTTGCGATACCTCAGTAGTGAGTTCTTCTGGGGCAGACATTTTAGCGTTTCCCAATAATCTTTTGTGGTTTATTTAACGAAATTTATATAAATGATAAACCCCTAGATACAATAAGTCTAGGGGTGATATAATAAATACTTTAACCCTAATTATCCTTCAAACCTAGCTAATGGATATTTAGCAGATTAATTATCAAGTATTCATCATCATTTATCCATTAGAAATTATGTATTGTCTGGGATTAATGAGCGGTACCTCGGTGGACAGTATCGATGCTGCTCTAGTGAAAATTACAGGAAAAGAATTAGATTTCAATATTGAATTATTGTCTGGGATTAATTATAACTATCCAGACAAACTAAGACAAACAATTTTAGAAGTGGCAGGGGGAAAACCCCTATCAATGGAAACCTATGCCGAATTGGATGAAGCAATTGCCCTCTGCTTTGTCGAAGCAGTTAAAAAAATAAAACAGACCCATCCTGACATAGAATTAATTGGCTCCCACGGACAAACAGTATATCATCGTCCCCCAACGAAAGAAAGAATAGGTTATACCCTCCAATTGGGAAGAGGAGAACTAATTGCCAATTTAACAGGAATTCCCACCGTTAATAACTTCAGGGTAGCTGATATGGCAGCTGGCGGGCAAGGTGCGCCCCTAGTATCTAAAGTAGATGCCTATCTATTGAGCGACTTTGATAAATATCGTTGTGTGCAGAATCTCGGTGGCATCGGTAACGTCACCTATTTACCAGCCAAAAAAAACCAAAATTGGGAGCATAAGGTCACAGGTTGGGACACTGGACCTGGTAACATCCTAATGGATTTAGCGGTACAGAAATTAAGCAACGGGGAAAAAACCTACGATAAAAATGGTCAATGGGCAGCCAAAGGAAACCCACACCCAGAGTTAATCCAACAATGGTTAAAGCAAGATTTTTTTCAGCAACCTCCCCCAAAATCCACTGGGCGGGAATTATTTGGGTCAGACTATTTAGAACAATGTTGGCAAGACGCACAGAAATACAACTTATCAGAAAGCGATTTTTTAGCCACCCTAACAGATTTAACCGCAGCCTCAATTGCCCATAGTTACAGGAATTTTATCCAAGATCCCATCGACGAGATTTTGTTATGCGGAGGAGGCTCTCATAACCTATATCTAAAAAAAAGAATTCAAGACCATTTTCCTGAGCAAACTAGAGTCACAACCACCGATGAAGTAGGGATGAATAGCGATTTTAAAGAAGCGATCGCTTTCGCTATTTTAGCCTACTGGCGATACGTAAGTAAGATATCAGGTAATCTACCCCAGGTAACAGGAGCTAAGCAAGAAAGGTTACTGGGAGATGTTCACCACCCGATTTAAAAAAGCTTGAGACCTGTTAGTTTTCTGTGAATTTAGGGAAATCTAAAGTAGAGAAACCTAAGAGTGATAGCCGTTAGAGGATTGAATCAGAAAAAATCTTTTCTGAACCTTGAAACAAAAAAAATTGCCTTTTCTTTGGCGAATAAGATTAACCTTATTTTTTCCCACCATAGGACTCAAATTCTATAGTAAAAGAGATTAAGGAGTGGTATCTTGGCTCATAACTTTTTAATGGAAGCAGGACGCTGGACAATCGAGGGAAACTGGCTCGAACGCAACGAAATGCCCCTACCCGTCAAAGGGAAAAGTATCGTGGCTTGGAGTAATGATAATTGGTTCACCATGGTTACTAAATTGGTATTTCCCCAGAGCGATCGCCCCGAAATTGCCTTCCAATATCGAGGACACCTGGATGGAGAAGAACGAGAATATAGTTACGTTCTTCAACAAAGCGATCTAGGAAAAGTGGAAGGGGAAGGATGGATCGGCCCAGACTCGATTATTCAACGCTATTGGGTATTAGGCGATCGCCAGCGACGTAGTGGCTTTGAAACCTTTTACCGCCTTAATCATAATATCTACCGTTTCTCTGGTGGTCTGCTTACTGGTCATTACCTTACTAGCACGATGGAGGCGACATTTGAGCGTCAATTATGATGTTCATTTTCTCTCCTCAAACCTGTTATCCCCAACCCCTAATTTTTGATTGCTCTCACCATTAATGAACCATTATGAATCCCCCAGTTACCATGAAAGAAACTCATCAACGTCGCTTATTGGCTAACCGTTATCAACTCATCGATCTGGTGGGCAGCGGTGCGATGGGTCAAGTGTATCGTGCTGAAGATAAATTGCTCGGCGGTGTCACTGTTGCTGTTAAATTTTTGTCTCAAGCTTTACTAAACAGTAAGATGCGGGAGCGTTTTGAGAGAGAGGCTACAGTTTCTGCTCTTTTGGGGGAAAAAAGTAATCATATTGTAAGAGTGCGAGATTATGGGGTAGACGAAAAAGAGATCCCTTTTTACGTGATGGAATTTCTTAAAGGGGAAAGTCTCAACGAAGTTATTAAGTTTCGGCCTCTATCTCTACCCAGATTTTTAAAAATTGTCCAGCAAATTTGTTTTGGTCTCGAATGCGCCCACAAAGGGATTATGTTTGAAGGGGAGATGTGTCCCATTATTCACCGAGATATCAAACCCAGTAACATTTTAGTAATTCAAGATCCCGCTTTAGGAGAGTTGGTTAAAATTCTCGATTTTGGTATTGCTAAATTAATCCAGTCCGGAGAAGCTCAAACCCAGTCTTTTATGGGAACTTTGGCCTATTGTTCCCCAGAACAAATAGAAGGGAAAGAACTCGATAGTCGCTCGGATATTTACAGTCTGGGGATCATGATGTACGAAATGCTCACAGGAGAAATGCCCATTTTCCCTGAAAATTCTTCTTTTGGGGGTTGGTACGAAGCTCATCACTACGCCAAACCCAAACCCATTCCAGCTAAATTAGGTCTTCCTCCTAAGTTAGAAAGTTTACTTTTAGAATGTATGGCTAAAGATCCTAGCCAACGTCCTCAAACCCCCACAGAAATTTTAAAGAAATTAGAAAACTTAGAACCCCCTCAATTAGAATCACAACAAGAAACTTTAGTGGCCAATAGTAACCCGACGGTTAATAAGTCCACTAGACCAACTTTAAGAAGGCCTTGTCCTAAAGGAGACGATATTTGCTTAAAAATGACTTGGCCTGATGACAAACCACAACAAAAAATCGTATTTCCTCAGATTGTTCGTGCTTCTGAGGGAAATTTTAGCAGTTTGTGGGTGATGCTTGATGAAGAAGATATTGCCAATCGTCTCTCTAGTATTCGTTACAATCAGTTTGTGTTTATTACCAGTCCCCATCCGATGATTTTGTGGATCACTGTACTCTATCATCGCGAACACGGTCCGAGATGGTTACCCTGTTATTTGGATCTCAAAAGTTCATCCGGTCAACGGTTTGCTCGTCTATTGGGGGAGTTAGGTTCCTATTGGATTTTGTTTTTTTCTCTGGAAAAAGGCAAGACTTGTCAGCACGTTGTAACAACTAATATTGCTCTCAACCAGTGTAAGAATTTACAAGAATGGGCAGATAAAAGTCAACTGTTGCGAGGAGGTAAACCTCAAATTACCAAGCGAATGTTAAAACAGGAATTTGAGAAGTTAAAACCAACTATTGAAAATAAACTCAAGACTACCTACACCACTTGTCGTAATGGTTCTCATCGGTAATTAATAATTTGAGTTCCGTGTTAGGAGTTCGGACTTCGGATTTTGGATCGGCCCTGCTTCGCCGGGAAGTTAGACAAAAAATAGCATTCAACCATATCACAAAAGACTTTCTCTAATAAATCCAACAATCAAGATTACTATGGTTATGATTGCAGTGACTGATACAATTGATTCTTTAACGCTAGAAAGGTATTGAGGGGAGCGACGCAAAAATGTCGCATCGACCGGAATTCGGTGAAAGCGACTGGGGATAGGAGTTTTGGGAAAAGCTGATGTGGGCTGTCAGATCAGTTCGGCTCCGTTCTGATGAGAACACCACTCAATCACGGCGATCGCTAAAAACGGGAAAAAGTTGGGGAGGCTTGGAGGCAAAAAGACGAAGAAAAGACGAAGAAAAAACAGAGAGAAGACTTAGAGAAGGCGCAGAAAGGGTATTAACTCAATAAAAAACAGAAAATGGGGACTCTTGCTGTTTAATTGGGTTAAGCTAGAGCCATAACCCCCTTATCAAACCTTGAATAATCCCCATGAGTTTTGAAAACATATTACGAATACTTTAACTGAATTGTTGAGGAGTTTTCAATCAGCGATCGCCCCG
>NZ_JARVCN010000092.1:0-10704 GCF_038442745.1 Crocosphaera sp. Alani8 | reverse complement strand
CTTGGAGAAGCCCGCACTGTAACGGTACTCCGTTCAGTGTCGGGAGTCGTCACGGGATCAACTCCGTTCCGAGTTGGCTCAAACCCCTAACGTCATCCATACTCGCGCCAATTTAACGGAAACTTTGCCTAAACTGGGGTTAAACCTTCACGAAGAACAATTACGCTTAGCAGGATTGGATAAAACAAGCATTGGTCGCCAACTAGACAGCAGTTTGGAGGGAATGGTTGGGGGTTCCATTTTGGAAGGAACCGAAGAACTTCCGGTGAGGGTTCGCACAACTGCTTCTCAACGGGGTAATTTATCTGATATTTCTTCTCTAACCTTACTCCCCGAAGGTAACAATATCACTGAGGATGACCCTTCAATCATCCCTCTGTCGGCGGTGGGAGATATTACTTTAGTTCCCGATGTGGTCAATATTTCTCGTCGTAATGGTAAGCGGGTTAACACCATACAGGGATTTATTCCAGCAGGAACTCTTCCCGATTCGGTGTTATCGGATTTTGAAGCCCGCTTACAGGGGAGGAATTTTACCCTACCACCGGGCTACAGTTGGGATTTTGGCGGAGAACAAGGAGAGCGAGGGAATGCGGTTAGTAACCTAATTTCTACGGTGGGGGTATTGGTGATTATGATGGTGATGAGTTTGGTGCTAACTTTCAGATCTTTTCGTCTAGCCGGTATTATTTTGACGGTGGGGGTTTTATCTATGGGTTTGGGGTTAGGCTCCCTAGCTTTATTCAATTATCCTTTCGGATTTACCGCTATTCTGGGGATTACAGGACTTTTAGGGGTAGTGGTCAACGATTCTATCGTGGTTTTGAGTGCTTTGGTTCGAGATCCCCAAGCTTCAACAGGCGATCGCCGTGCAGCCCGTAACGTGGTTGTGGATGCTACTCGTCACGTTATTGCCACAACTGTTACTACTATTCTTGGATTTACCCCTTTACTGCTCGATCCTAGTGGATTTTGGCCTCCCTTAGCTATCACAATTATCGGGGGTTTAGGAGGAGCTACTCTCATTGCTCTATTCTTTGTTCCCTCGGCCTATTTGTTCGTTAAAGGTTTTAATCTTTCTTGGCTTAGTAAAAGAGGTGCGAGGCATTACAAAATAATGCCTTGAGGTTTTCTTAGTCCTCGATCCATTGTTTCGCCCTTTGCACGGCTTTGGCCCAGGTGAGAAAGTTTTCTTGTACAGCAGGGGCGTTGTTTCCAGGTTCAAAAATGCGATCGATTTTACGATTGACAATCAACTGATCGTAATCATCCCAATAACCAACAGCTAAACCAGCCCCAAAAGCCGCCCCCTGCGCGGTTGCATCTAGTACCACTGGGCGTTCGATGGGAACTCCCAAAGCATCGGCTTGAAACTGCATCAAAAAGTTATTCTGGGAAGCCCCTCCATCTACTTTTAAACGGGCTACAGATAAGTCTGAATCTTTATTGATCGCTTCTACTACTTCTTTTACTTGATAGGCGATCGCTTCTAATACTGCCCTCACCATGTGTTCTCGTTGCACACCTCCGGTAATACCTAGGAATAATCCTCGCGCGCTCATGTCCCAATGGGGCGCACCTAAACCACTTAAAGCCGGCACAAAATAAACTCCATTGGTATCTTTTACTTGATTACAGATGTCTTCAGTTTCTGCCGCGCTGTTAATCAGTTTAATGCCGTCTCGCAGCCATTGGATGGATGCCCCAGTGGTAAAAATTGCTCCTTCTAGGGCGTAATTTGTGGATTTGTCTTTTGTCCAGGCGACGGTGGATAACAACCCATTAGGCGATCGCATGACATCGTGTCCTGCTTGTACGATGAGAAAGGACCCGGTTCCGTAAGTACATTTGAGTAACCCTGGACGACTGCAACCATGAGCAAATAAAGCGGCTTGTTGATCCCCAAAAATAGCGGTAATGGGAATTTCTAACCCGAATAACTCTGCATCTGTATGACCAAATATTCCCATACTGGGTTTAATTTCGGGCATGATATGAGCAGGAATGTTGAATAAATCTAGTAAGGTTTCGTCCCAGTTACCAGTGTCGAGATTCATCAACATCGTCCGAGAGGCGTTGCTATGATCTGTGGCGTGAACTTTTCCCCCTGTCAGGTTCCACAACATCCAGGTATCCACGGTTCCTGCGATGACGTTATCAAAATTGGTGTCTGGTTTATGTTCTTTTACCCAGTTGATCAACCAAGCAAGTTTTGTCGCCGAAAAATAGGGGTCTAAAATCAACCCTGTGCGTTGTTCGATCTCTTTTGCTTTACCTTCTTCTTTTAATTGACGACACATAGGAGCAGTGCGTCTGTCTTGCCAAACGATCGCTTTGTGAAGGGGTTTCCCTGTGGTTTTATCCCACAATAAACAGGTTTCCCGTTGTACGGTTAAACCGATGGCTGCGATTTCCTTTGCTGTGATATTTGTCTTTTGCAGGACTTGTTCTAAGACACTAAGGGTATCTTGACAAATTTCTAGGGCATCGTGTTCAAGCCAACCAGGTTGGGGATAATGTTGAGTTAGTTCTTTGTAGTTTTGACCAACTATTTCCCCTTCACGATTAAAGATAATGGCACGGTTGCCTGTGGTTCCTAAATCAAGAGCTAAGATATATTTTGTCTCATTGTTTGTCATTGGTGAAAACACCCTGAATTCTTCTGTTTTACTGTTTAGTACACATTTTAATCAAATTATTGCCACAGTCATAGAGCAATTTCTAGCAGTTATCAGTTACCAGTTATGACCGTTCACTGTTCACTGTTTATATATTAGTTAATTGTCGTGACTTTCTATAGATCCATTCACTGGCTTATTATTGTGGGTAAATAAATTAGTGATGGGATCTACACGAAATCCTGGGGCTGAGTAATTTTTTGGTAAATAATCGGCAGGAATAGTATTATGATTCCCGTCACGCATTGCACTGTAATGGGGCGACAATATCTCAATATCGGCTTCGTTACATTTGTCTTGAATATTTTGGTGTAGTTCTGAATAAATTATTGCCATTTTTGTTGATTCGTTGGTGTAGGCATTGATTTCATAACTGACGTAAAAGTCGTTTAAGCCTGTTTGTAAAACGAAAGGTAGAGGATTTTCTAAAATATAGTTAGTAGATTGAGCAGCTGCAATCAATACCTCATAGACTTTTCGCCAAGGAACGTCGTAACCAAGGGTGATAGTTGTGTGTAAAATTAAAGGACTCTTTAAGTCTCTTTTTAAAGCACTATAGTTAACTACATTACTATTAATAACGACAGAATTAGGAATAGTAATGACCACATTTTTAACCGTTCTAATTCTCGTTACCAATAGGTCTTTTTCGAGAACATCCCCTACAGCATCCCCAATTTTTACCCGATCCGAAATTTGAAAAGCACGAGTATAAATCAATACTAAACCTGACACTGTATTAGAAACCACTCCGGTGGAACCCAATGTAAATAATAAGGCTGCAAAAGCAGAAACTCCCTTAAAAGCAGGGGAATTAAACCCTGGTAAATAAGGAAAAGCGAATACCGCAGCTAACATAATAGTTAACCAACTAAGTAATCGATAAGTGGGTTGGGCCCATTCAGGATAAAAACCAGAAAATTGTAAGTTTTCTGTTTCTATTTCATAAAAAATAAATTTAAAAAATCGCAATGTATAATAAGTTAAATAGATAATAAGACCCACAACAAATATATTAGGTAAATAACTAATTAAACCTCCCAATACTGTTGTAATAGCCTTGATTAAATACTCAAAGAGAATGTTACCTAACTTCCTTGTTTGTGGGAAAAACCCTAAAACAATGGGTACAAAAATATAAAGAACGATGAAAGTAACAATTACTCGAATCACTTTGACAATCGTTTTACAAGTCTTGGTTAATTTTTCTGCTGACAACAACTCCAAATTTTTGATTCTAATGGACGGAATAAGAGTCCCTTGCCACCCTTCTAGACGAGTATTTACGTAGGGAAAAACAAAATCAAAGATTTTTAAAATTACTAATAAAATCAATAAACTAATTATAGTACAGACAACCCCGATTACCCAATAAAAAGGACGGCGTTCCAGTCGATAAGATTTCAAAGATTTTTTGAGACTCTTTAAATGTTCTTCTGCTAAGTTTTGACGGGAAGTTTCTTCTACTGCTGCATCATCTCCTGTAATAGTAATCAAGGTTTTATTATTAAATGAAATAACTACCACAGACCCTCTATCGTCTATATCAAACTTATCATCGCGAATTTCTACCTCATTATCATTAGCGATAGTATTCAATCTTCGGCTGATAATACTTGCCCTTTCTTCGGCGGATAAAGACCCATTGGCTTCATAAATCGTGAAAAGAGTGTGATGATTAAACACCACCGGGAAACCTGGATTCTCTTCTATGTCTTCTAGGCCATAACTAGATATAAAACTACTCTGAAATAAGACAAATAATAGAGTTACTATTCCTAAAATAATTTTTTGACAAGTTTTGTTTTTATGAAAATTTAAGAAATAACTTTTCATATCTGCTCTACTTTCCTAGGTTTAGTTAGATTTCTCTGTTTGCTATTGCTACCATTGATTACAATTGTGCCTAATCTTTGGGAAACTAGAGTTTTTATTTATATTTATTTCAGAAGTTAGTGCATAATTGTCAAAAAAAAGCAAAATAAGTTATAAAAAATTAATTAATTTTTTTTATTCTTCAGACTATTTTTTATTTTGGTAATTTTAGGGAAATCTAAAGATGTTGTAAAATTAGCCATTGAACCTAGAAAAAACGTTTACAAAGGGAAATGGATCTACATTGATACAAAGTTTTGCTGACTTTTTATGGAACAAATCATCCAAAATTCTCTCATAACACCCTATTTTGCTCTACATATTCCTGACGGTTTTCTGAGTCTTTCCGTTAGCCTATTTTGTTGGGTAATCACCATTGTTTTAATTGCTGTTTCTTTAAAAAAAGTACAAAGAGACTATGAAGAAAGAACAGTCCCTCTGATGGGGGTTTGCGCCGCTTTTATTTTTGCAGCACAGATGATTAATTTTCCCATTCCAGGGGGAACTTCAGGACATTTGGTGGGAGGAACCCTCGCCAGTATTATTCTCGGTCCCTGGGCTGGTACCTTAGTGGTAACGGTGGTGTTTATCGTTCAAGCGGTTTTGTTTCAAGATGGTGGATTAACCGTTTTAGGAGCAAATATCCTAAATATGGGGCTAATAGGAACTTTCGGTGGCTATTATCTCTATAAAGCGATTCGTTTTGCCTTAAGCCGCAGTTCTTGGAGAAGTATGGCCATTGCAACCGTGGTTGCTTCTTGGTGTAGCGTGGTGATCGCAGCGATTACAACAGCTTTACAATTAGCCCTATCGGGTACAGTTCCTTTACTAGTATCTTTGGTCGCTATGGTATCTTGGCACATCCTCATCGGTGTGGGAGAAGCAATAATCACTGTGATTGCTGTTGGGTTTATCTGGCGATCCCGTCGGGATCTTATTTACGATAGTCCTTCATCTATCAAATTAAATCCTCAAGCCAATGTTCAACACAATGTTCATGGTTAAAAATAGTAACTCGTAACAATCGTAAAAATGACGAATCAAATTTCTAATAAACAACGCAATCGCTCATTTGTTTTAACATGGCTAGGTATTGCTTTAATTGTCGCTATTTTTGTCTCTCCTTTTGCCAGTTCCAATCCTGATGGTTTAGATAGAGTTTCTCAGGATTTGCAATTTGAAGATAAAGCCGTAGAAGATGCACCCGCACAAAAATTACCTTTCTACGCCGTTTTTGAAGAATATGCTTTGAGAGGTGTTCCCGAGATTTTAGCCACCCCTTTAGCTGGTTTAGCCGGTACTATGGTAACTTTTGGTCTCGCTTGGGGAACCGGTAAATTATTAGCCCGCCCTTCCACCGATGGAGAAGGATAAGAGGTGAATATGGAATTTAGAATGAAGATACTTTTCTCATTCTAAATTCTTAATTTTTCATTAAATATGTTATTACACATTAATTCTTTTCTCGGTCAACAGAAAAAAAAAGTTGTTACGCCGTGGCATTCTCTCAATGTTCAATCACGGCTTTTATGTGCCTTTATTACTGTTTTTGCTATCTCTTTGACCCCTAATGGACAATGGAAAAGTTGGGGAATTTATGGAGTTGGAGTATTATTTGTCATCCTCATAAGTCGTGTTTCTTGGCTGAGTTTATTATCGAGAGTAGTCATCGAATTTGCTTTTGTTGGGGTGGTATTACTGGGAACTTTATTTCGTCCGGAAGGGGATGTTATTTGGTCTTGGGGAATTCTACAAATTACCACCACTGGGGTAATGGTATTAGGCAGCGTTACTACTAAGGTAATTTTGTCATTATTGATGTTGAATACATTAATTTTGACCACGGATATTCCTGACTTATTTAAAGGATTATTAGCTCTGAAAATGCCTCCCTTATTAGTGGCTATTATGGCTTCTATGTATCGTTATATAGATATTTTGAATCGAGAATTTACTGCGATGAAACGAGCTGCTATTTCTCGAAATTTAATGAGTGATGGGAAAATGGTTCGTCATGTTATAGGAAACTCGATTGGTTCTCTATTTATTCGCAGTTACGAACGAGGAGAGTTAATCTATAAAGCGATGTTATCGAGGGGATATCAAGGAATTCCCATCAACTCTGAAGAAGTATCCTATAAAAACAAAGATATTCTTGCTCTGGTTATTACAATAGTTGTGGTTTGTTTAGGTCAGATAATTTATTTTTAGTTTCATGGAGACACTAAAAAAGTGGCGTTTGATACCTCTTATGGAGGGCGAAGGCAAACTACAAATGGCTATTGATCGTTGGTTGTTTGAACAACAGGAAAAGGGACTGATATCTCCTGTTTTACGGTTTTATACTTGGTCAAAACCGACAATTTCTTTGGGATATTTACAAAAAAAATATCCTCCCTATTGGGATAATTTAATCTGGAGAAAGGAACCCTTAGACTTAGTAGTTCGTCCCACGGGAGGAAGAGCGGTTTTACATCAGGGGGACTTAACTTATATGATAGTTATGCCCTTAGATCATCGGAAAACATTAGCTATTTATCGAGATATTTGCACCTTCTTAATTCAAGGATTGAAAACATTGGGTATATCCTTACAATATGGAACAGCGAAACGGGGATATATTCGTAATTCTAGTTGTTTTAATACAGCAACCGTCGCAGATTTAGTAACCTCCGATGGTAGCAAAGTAATTGGTAGCGCACAAAGACGGGGAAAACGCTCGATTTTACAACACGGTTCTTTGGTTTTGTCAACAGATAAGGAGTTATTTGAAACAGTTTTTAATCAAGTTGCTCCCTGGAATTTAACCTTAAAAGAACAGTTATCTAACGAGTATTGTAGACAAGATATTGTAGATATTTTGACCCAGGCAGCCGAAGAACATTTTAAAATAGAATTTACAACACAAACTCTATCGGATCAAGAATGGAAAGCGATTCTAAATTATCCCATCTAAACGAAAAAGGAGAAACAAAAATGGTAGATGTTTCTTCTAAAAATATTACCCGTCGTCAAGCGATCGCTAGGGGACAAATAAGAATGAAAATCTCAACTTTTGAGGCCATAGAAACAGGAAATACTCCGAAAGGTGACGTTTTAGGAACTGCAAAATTAGCCGGTATTATGGCAGCCAAACAAACAGCAAATTTGATACCCTTGTGTCATCCTTTACCCCTACATAAAATAGAGGTAAATATCACAGGAGATCAAACTATACCAGGGTATATAATAGAAGCAAAGGTTATCACCAAAGCAGAAACCGGGGTAGAAATGGAGGCTTTAACCGCAGTTTCTATGGCTGCTTTGACTCTTTACGATATGGGTAAAGCAATAGAAAAATCTATGATAATTGAAAACATACATCTAGTTAGTAAAACAGGAGGAAAATCAGGAAATTATAGCACCTAAATTTTTTAAACTTCCCTAGTCAAAAGGGGATCTAATTTATTTTGTACATCGAGAGAATATAAATCATCGCATCCCCCTATGTGTTGATTATCGATGAAAATTTGAGGAACGGTTCGTTTTCCAGAGGAACGCTGGGCCATTTTTTCCCTAGCAGCTTCATCGCCGTCAATTTTGTACTCAGTGATCTTGATTCCTTTCCACCATAAAAGTAATTTAGCACGAATACAAAACGGACAAGTTTGCCAGGTGTAGATTTCCACATCCGCTTTCATTTTTTCTGGGTGGCGACCTAATAAAGAATTAAAAATACTGAACATAGTAACCTTTGATGTTTTACCCTTATCATTATATAAATACTCCATAGGTTTGAGCTAATCAACAAAGGAAATGCTAAAAGGGTCATAATAGATGATAGAAAAAAATTCACATCATTTAAAAATTGAGTGGGGAAAAATTGTGGACTGTTGTGGGTTATGGTCATTGAAGGGTAGGGGTTCAGAGTTAGAGCAAAATCCGTCTTCTGAGGTTTCTCTTAACATTCGAGAGGCTAAATTAAAAGACATCAAAGCTTTAACGGAGGTACTTACCCTTAGTTTTCATCCCCCCGGAGGGTGGTTATCCTTTATACAACCTATTTTAAAATTGGGGGTTTATGAAGATTTACGATTGCGTCTTCGGGGAACAACTCCTTACTATTGTTGTTTAGTGGCAGTAGAAATTATTAAAACACCCGACGAAACCAAGAAAAAAGTTATTGGAACCATTGAACTTAGCCTAAAAAGCGGATTCGATAACGGTTATCTCTATATCAGTAATTTGGCTGTTCTCGAGAGTCATCGAAGAAAAGGAATTGCGAAACAATTACTAAGACAATGTGAAGAAATTGCTTCAAAATGGGGATATAGTACCCTTAACCTTCATGTCTTAGAGGATAATTATGCAGCTAAAAAATTATATTTGAGTAATGGTTATCAAATTGGCGAAACCCAAGTCTTTTGGCCTAATTGGCGTTGGTTTCGTTCGCAAAAATTATTTTTAACAAAAAAAATCTGAAAAACCCATGTCTGATCCTATTTTTCAGCAACAAGTTACCTCAACCCAACAACAAACAATTCAGGAGATTATCCAAAATCTACACAATCAACAACTACTGGTTATTAACCCCCGTCGTAAAAATGGCTTAATTCTCTATAAACCTTACCATGCGGAATTTGCAGGACCGGGGGCCGCTATTGGGGCTAATTTTGATTGCGATGTTGTTGATGTGCTGCCTGTGGGTAAGTTGTCTCTGATGGAGGTTAGAACTAGCAAAGAAAGGATCAATAGTTATTTAATTCGGCGACAGTGGGTGAAATTAGCGAAACAAATCACAGATAACACCATTTCTCAACAAAGGGCCCAAGTGATTTTAAATCAGTTTGAGCATTGGTTTGATCTAGAAACAGCTAGTATTTTACCTGATGAAACATTTGCTTTGTTGGTGGGGGTTCTCCCGCAAACCATGAGAAAAGTTCGCACCCAAAACGAACTTTTGTCCCAATAATCTTTTAAAGAAAATTAAGATTCTCTCTCTAAATTCACCATTAACATAGGGTTATATGATACAAAGGATTACTTTTCATGGAACTCCTACCCTCGGAAATTCTGGCAACCAATAAATTTGAGCAATGTGTTCTTAGTCTCGCCCTAATTAATATTTGTAACCAAGATAGTAATGTGGGTCAAGGAATGAGAGAACGTTACAACGCTTGGAAGTCAGAAACCGATGATCCTATCAATAATCCTTGGTTAGATGTTCATCAGTTTACTATTTATGTCCCTCACCCAGACCAAACCTACGAAAATATAACCCTAGAAGATGGTTTAACTTTGGGTTATAACGTCGAGGTAGAACCCGTAGCTGATCACCACAGCATTCCCTACAATATCCCAGAAGGTGGTCATTTTGTTGCGGTTTTAAAGCAAAATGAAGTGAATGGAAAATTTAAGATTGCAGCCACAGGACTATTTATCCAACCCCTAGCGGCTTTGAGTTTGGATGTGGTTACTGATCCGGACGAAGGTAAATATCAATCTATGGTGATTAAACACCCTATTATTCGGGATTATCCTGATAATTTTGTACAACAAATGAATCAGTATATTAACAGAGAAATTCATTTTAAACAACTTCCTAATTTAGTGGGATACGTGGATCAAAGCCAAAACCCAGATTATCGTCAACCTTCTTGGCAGGAAATTTATTTAGAAGGACAAGGATTGAAGTTATTTTGATTTTCGATTAATTAATAATGTCATTATTAGTAACATAAGCTTGGGAAGCTTCAGAGGGTTATTGTGTTTTTAGTCAATTAAAAATATGTACACTCTTACTGAACCCGAATTTTTCCAACAAGCAAAACCTTTTCTGCGACAAGTTTTTCTCAACGATAATCAGTTTACGGGTCCTTTTGCTCCTAATATACTAGGACGAAAAATTATATTTCCTTGTGATGGTTGTCTTGAATCGCCCTTAATTGATGCGATTATTTTCACCGCAGAAAAAATAGGAGATACTGGTTGCTATATCTCTTTGTTACCAACAGAATATCCCTACAAACCTAGTAACAAATCTGGTACTTGTTATATCCCCTTATCAGAATTTATTAGTGTATATTCTGGAATGGAAGAAGAAAATATAGAAAAAAGCTCACATCTTGCACCTGACGAGACAAAGTTCCAAACCATGTTCATAAAACCAGGG